>JANOKR010000046.1:0-10315 GCA_031419315.1 Betaproteobacteria bacterium | reverse complement strand
CTGGCCATTCGGCACGATGTGGAACTCGCAGCCCAGGGCCTTGAGCATGTTGCGCGCGACGACCTGATTGACGCCGTTGTCCTCGGCCAGCAGCACGTTGGCGCGGATGCGCGGCGGGCGGGCCTCGGCCACCGAGGCGACGCCTGGCAGCGCTGCATCCGACACCGTCTGCGCCAGCGCGCGCAGCAGGTCCTGGCGTCGGATCGGCTTGGACAGATACGCGCTGATGCCGGCGCCACGCGCCCGGGCCAGTTCGTCGGGCGAATGCAGCGAGGTCGCGAGCACCACCTTGAGGTCCTTGATGCGCGCGTCCGCACGCACTGCCGCGGTCAGCTCCAGGCCGTCCATGCGGGGCATCTTCATGTCGATGATGGCGATCTCGAAAGGGTCGCCTTCGGCGTGCGCGCGTTGCAACTGGGCCAGGCCCTCGATGCCGTCGGCGGCGAGTGCACAGCGCATGCCGGCAGCGATGACCCGGTGTTCGAGGATGTCGCGGTTGGTCGCGTTGTCGTCGACGATCAAGACCCGCCGCTGCGCCAGGCCGCTCGGGCTGGGCACGCTGGGCAGGCCGGCGGCGGGCATCAGCGGCAACGTGAACCAGAAGGTCGAGCCGTCGCCCGGGGTGCTTTCGACACCGATCTTGCCGCCGAGCAGTTCGACCAGGCTGCGCGAGATCGCCAGGCCCAGGCCGGTGCCGCCAAAACGCCGGGTCGTCGAGCCATCGGCCTGCTCGAAGGCCCGGAACAGCCGCGAGCGGGCCTCGTCACTGACGCCGATGCCGGTGTCGTGCACCGCGAAGCGCAGCGTCCATTCGTCCTGTTTGTGGACGTCGATCAGGACCTCGCCGGTATCGGTGAACTTGACCGCATTGCCGATCAGGTTGGTCAGGATCTGGCGCAGCCGGTAGGGGTCACCACGCACCGCGCCGGGCAGGTTTTCGTCGATCCGGCAGGCGATCTCGAGCTTCTTCGCATGGGCCCGCGGCGCAAGCAGCTGGACCACATCTTCAACCGCCTGGTAGATGTCGAAATCCAGCGTTTCGGTCTCCAGCTTGCCGGCTTCGATCTTCGAGAAGTCCAGGATGTCGTTGATGATCGACATCAGGGCTTCGCCGGAATTGCGCACCGTTTCGACAAAGGGGCGCTGGTGGTCGTCGAGCGGGGTCTCGAGGAGCAGCTCGGTGAGTCCAAGCACGCCGTTCATCGGGGTCCGGATCTCGTGGCTCATGTTGGCCAGGAATTCGCTCTTCGCGCGGTTGGCGTTTTCGGCGGCGTCCTTGGCGGCGCGCAGTTCCGTTTCGCGCTGGCGCAATTGCTGCTCGGCCACCGCACGCTGGGTGATGTCGAAAAAGACGGTATAGACACCGACCACCTTGCCGTCGTCGCTGATGTCGGGCACATGCCGGCCCGAATGCCAGACCGAGTTGCCGTTGCGGTCGATGCGGTGCCGCTCCAGCGGCACATGCTGGCCCTGCAGAGCGAGCGACAGGCGCGGCTCGACATCGGCCCAGACGCGCTCACCCACGAGCGCCGGCACGCTGTAGCCGACGACCTCGGCGCTGGTCTTGCCGAGCCACTGCTCCTGGGCGCGGTTGATGTAGCGGTAGTGGTTCTCGGCGTCGATGTAGGACACCGTGACCGGGATCTGGTCCATGATGATGCTCAGGCGGCGTTCGCCGCGCTGCGCCGTCTCGAGTGCCGATTGCAAGTCGGTGACGTCGACTGCCACCACCACCAGCCCCGGCGCTGCCGCTGCGCCGCTGGCCAGCGGACCGCTCGGCAGGGGCGTCGACTCTGCGAGCCTCGTCGGCGCCGCAGTCTTGCCGGACGCCGTCGTTGCCGGGTCCTGGCGCACGATTGCCAGCTGCAGCCAGCGCCGCGCCTGGCCCGGGCGCAGCAGCGACACCCGCAGGGTCTGCGCGGTACCGTCGGCAGCAGCGCGCAATGCCGCGGCGACGGCGGGGCCGTTGAGCGGGCCGAAATGGTCGGCGATCGGTTCGCCGCGCAGGTCGGCCCGGCTGAGCCCGAAGAGTTGCGCCAGCGCCGGGCTGACATCGGCGCAGTGCAGGCGCGTGTCGACCGTGGCGGCCAGCAGTTGCGCCGGCCATGCAGGAGCGGCGGGTTCGATCGCCACTTTGCCGGCCAGCGGTGCGGTGGCCGGGGTCACGTTTGCATCGTTGCCCTGCGTGCCGGGGTTGCGGCGCCAGGTGGCGAGCATCAGCAGCAGCAGGCAAGTCGCCAGCGGCACGTTCAAGCCAGCGGCGCCGACACCGGTGCTGGCCAGGTCCACCACCAGCAGGCCCAGACTCGCCGCCGCGAGCAACGGCGACCACCAGCGCGGTGCCGGGGTCGTCGGCCTGGTCGCGGGCGGCTGGCCTGCATCGCGCCGCGGCGCCGCGAGACGGTCGCGCCGCGTCAGCCCGGCCAGGGGCGTCAAGTCGATCGGCTGTGTCCGCTCGTTCATAACGCCCCCCAGGCGGTTTCCAGACAGGGCCGTTCGGCAAAGTCGAACTCCCAGACAACACCGTTTTCAAGCTCGAGCCGACCGTCCAGGCCGATGAGTTCGCCGAGCACGCGGGCGACGCCCTTGCTGCCGACGAGCAGCGGGCGTTCGGGCAGGTGCTCCTTGATGGCGCGCACGGCCTGCGCGATGCGCATCACGAAGTCTTCGTCAGACTCGCCGCCGGGCGGCGTCTGGCGCGCTTCGAGCCAGGCCTGCGTGGCCTCGATCGACATCAGGTTCCAGGCACCGAGGCGGCGTTCTGCAAAAGCCGGCTCGACGACCACCTCGACGCCGCCGAGATGCTCGGCGATGATCGCCGCCGTCTCGCGGGTGCGAGCCAGGTCACTGGTCACGATGAGGCCGACCTTGGGCTCCAGGCGCGCGATGCGGCGGGCCGACTGCACCGATTGCTCACGGCCGAGGTTGGTCATCGGCAGGTCGAGGTCACCACCGCAGCGCAGGCCGGCGGTGTTGGACGCGGTGGCGCCGTGGCGCACAAAACGCAGCGGCAGGCGGGGGTCGGTGAACTCGAACATGGCGTGCGGCTGTTCAGCGCAGCGCGCTGGCCGGGGCAAAGTTGATCGGGTTGCCGGGGAACGACTCGCGCGCCAAGGCGTGCAGCACGCTCCAGCGGCCACGTTCAGGCAGCTCACCGCGCAGCCAGGCGCGAATGAAATCGATCTGGTTGCGGTCGGCGAGCAGCGGTGTGTGGCCGGTATCGGGCACATGCATCACGGCCACCGGTTTGCCACGCGACATGCGCTCGATCGTCGGCTCGAAGAGGGCATCGGACTGCATACCGTGGATCAGCAGCACCGGGCATTTCAGGCTCGCCCAGGCGTCCCACTGTTCGAGGCTGCGGCCGGCGCTGCGGCGGTAAGCCTGCATCGCACGCACGTCGTGGCGGTAGACACGGCCGCTTTCTTCGTCCGACCAGCGGGTCTGGTGAAAACTCAGGTTGAAGCGGATGTCGTCGCTGACCGGGCCGTCGTTTTTGTTCGATGCACCGACCCGCCGCAGCAGCTCGGAAGGATCGCGAAAGACATAGTGCCGGGCGATCGTTTCGGCGCGCCGCTTGCGTCGCCGCGCCGGGATGTAGGGGCCGACGTCGTTGAGGATCAGGCGCTGGATCAGCCGCGGGTGGCGTGCCTGCAGCGCAATCGCCGCGCTGCCACCCATCGACGAGCCGAGCACGGTCACCGGCTTAGCCCCGAGGTGCTGGATCATCTGCAGCAGTTGCTCGCTGCAGGTCGCCAGCGAATAGTCTTCTTCGGCGGCGAGCCAGCCCGAGCGGCCGCGGCCGAGCCAGTCCATGCAGATCACACGGTAGTTTTCGCTGAGGTCGGACGCGAGGTAGTGGAAGCGCATCGCGACGTTGGCCACGCCGCCACAGCACAGCAGCACCGGCGCGTTGGCATCGCCCCACTCGGTATAGGCCACCGCAGCGGGGTAGACCCGTTTGAGGCGCGCCGGCGTCGCCGGCTGCAGCCTGGTCGGGTGCTGGTAGTCGAAGTGCTTGAGCTGGAAGTGGCCGTGAAAGCGGCCGACGACCCGGCTCGCCAGCGCCATATAGTCGTTCCAGCTGGTCAGCACGCGGCGTTTGCCCGGCAGCGGCGGCTCCCAGGCGACATCCAGCAGCGCGCCCGGTACGGTATCGCCGCTGTCGGCCTCGCGCGGTACCGCCTTCAGCGCCGGCCGCAGCGTGTTTGAGTGGGCCGTTTTCATGTGCGGCCCCTCGGGCACAACCCGGGCGCGACGCTGTCGACGCGGGAGGCGCGGCGGTGGCATGTCCGAAGAGCGTGGTGGCAGGCTGGTTTCATCGGTGCAGTGGTTGCTTGTGGCGCGGTCCCTTGCAACAAGGTGTCGCAAAGGCCGGCCGCCGTCTGCAAACTTATCGGACAGCCCGTGCGCCGACTTGAGGGCAAAGGACAGGCCTGTTTAAGTCGGCGTGTTCTGGCGCCTCAGACGCTACCGGGTGCTTCAGCCGGCGGGTCGGCGTGCCGATAAGCCCTGCATGAATGGCCGCACCCGGCGTGATCCCATCCACTACCAGCAACCCTGAATATGAAGTCAAGCAACGAACGCATGATCGTCGTGGCCCTCGTGGTCTGCGGCTTTGCCGTCGGCATGGCAGGCCTGCTGAACTATTTCAAATACCGCAGCACCACACAGCGCCTGGTCACCGAACGCCTGGTGGTGACCGGCAAATCGGTCGAAAACGCGATCCAGTCGTCGTTGGCGCTGGGCATGCAGTTTTCCGACATCGGCACGCTGCCCGGCACGCTGGAGCGCGAACAGGCCAGCGACACGCTGATCCAGGGCATCGACATCTTCGATACCGCCGGCAAGCTGCTCTACAGCACCGACCGTCTGCGCTCGACACGCCCGGTGCCGACGGCCTGGGTCGCGGCGGCACAAAAGGCCGGCAGCGGCGACTGGTTTGTCGAGGATGGCGACGAAGCCGCCGCGGGCATCTCGGTGCAGAACAACTTCGGTCTCACGATCGGTTACCTGGCCGTGCGTTACGCCGGCGATCGGGTGCGTGACTCGGTGTCCGCGGTGGGCCGCGAGATCGCGTTGTCGACTTTTGTCGTATTCCTGTTTGCCGCGACACTGGCTTCACTCGCGTTGCGCGCGGTGATGCACCGCCTCGACCGCGACCTGCAGCACGTCGAGGCCGCGCTGCGTGCGGGGGACTCCGCGCGTGCCGCGTCGCTGGCCGCCAAGGGGCCGTTCGGGCCGGCGCTGCAGCGCTTCGTGCAGACGACACGCCGCGCCGAAGCCGAGCTCGGCGAGCTGCGTGCCCGCCTGCACGGGAGCACCTCGACATGAACGCCGCGTACCTGCGCGGTATTTATTGGCGCCTGGCCGGCGTGGTGATGCTGGTCGTGGTGCTGGCGCTGACCGTCAACGCGTACATGTCGCACGGCACCTTCGAGCGCGCACTGGCGCCGCAGATGGCCAACAAGGTGGCGAGCGTGGGAGCGTCGATCCGCGGGCTGGTGCTGAAGGCGGTCGAAAACGGCGTTGCTTTCGAAGAGCTGTACGGTGTCACCGAGCGCTTCAAGGAGCTGCGCCACGAGATGCCGGAAGTTTCGACGGTGGCCATCACCGATGCCCATGGCAAGGTCTTGCACCATATCGGCGGCAACTCAGTTGAACTGGCGACGCACTTCAGCAGCGAGCCAGTGCTGGCGCTGCTGAGCACGCCCAGCGCCGTCGCACCGGTGGCGCGGGTGGCCCACCAGTACATCGTCTCGATGCCGATCAACACGCCAGAAGTCGCGCTCGGCGTCTTGCACATCGGCGTCGACAAGCGTTTTGTCGACAGCCTCGTGATGGACATGCTGTTCGACGTGCTGGTGGTGTTGGTGGTGTCGCTGTTTTTCACCATCGAGCTGCTGCACTTCATGGCCGGCGCGCGCTTGGAAGCTTCGCTGCGCGCCTTGGGCGACACCTTCGAGCGTGGCGCGGCGGGGAACTTTGTCGCGCCGCGGCCGATGCCGCCGGAGCAGGCCTTTGGCGGCCTGCTGGGCCTGATGAATGGCACGCTGTCGCGTATCGGCGCGGCCTACGCTGCACTCGCCAGGGATATCGAGGACGGCCGCCGGGTGCCGGCGCACGAGCGCCAACCCGGCCTGGCCGATGCCCAGTCGGGCCTCGTCGCGATGGCCAGTCGCTACCGCTTTGCGAGCGCCAAAGCCGAGCCCGCCAACGACCAGAGCCAGCTCGCCAAGGTGCGCGCGCCGCTGTTTGTCTTCATCCTCGCCGAAGAGCTCACACGCAGCTTCCTGCCGGGTTATGTCAACGACCTGCTGGTGCCGATCCCGGGCCTGTCGGCGCAGATGGTGGTTGGTCTGCCGATCGCGCTGTTCATGCTCATCGTGGCCATCGGCCAACCGTTTTTCGGCGTCTACTGCGACCGCGTCGGTCACCGGCGCACGATGCTCATCGGTGCGGCCATCGCGGCGCTTGGATTTGTGGCCACGTCGATGGCCAGCTCGGTGCTCGACCTGCTGCTCTGGCGTTCGCTGTGCGCGGTCGGCTATGCGATGGTCTTTGTCGCCGGCCAGGCCTATGTGCTCGACCATGCAGCGCCAACGCAGCGTGCGCGCAGCTTTGCGCTTTTTGTCGGTGCGATCATGGCGGCCACCGTTTGCGGGCCATCGATCGGCGGCATCCTGGCCGACAACCTGGGTGTGCGTGCGACCTTCTTGATCGCCGCCTGCCTGGCCGGGCTATCGATCATGGTCATCCAGGGTCTGCCCGGCGGCCGCGCCGACGCCAAGGGGCGGCCGCCGGCGCGGCTGCTGAAGTGGCGCGAGATCGGCCGCCTGGTCTGCAACCGGCGCTTCATGTTTGTCACCGCGCTGGCCGCGATGCCGGCGAAGATCCTGCTCACCGGCGTGGGTTTCTATCTGATCCCGATGTACGTGTTGTCGATCGGCAGCACGCAGGCGATGGCCGGCCGCATGCTGATGGCCTATGCCGTGGTGATGGTGCTGCTGGCGCCGCTGACGGCCAACCTGGCGACGACACGCGAACGCATGCACTGGCTGGTCGGCGGTGGCCTTCTCGTGTCGGGGCTGGGCAGCATGTTCATGCTCGCCGGCGCTGGTGTCGGCTGGTTGTTCGTGGCCATCACTTTGGTCGGTGTCGGCCAGTCGATGTCGATCTCGGCGCAGAGCGCGCTCGTTGCCGAACACTGCCAGGCCGAAGTCGCGCAGATGGGCGAGGGCGCGGTCTAAGGCGTCTACCGGCTGCTCGAACGCACCGGCAACGCGCTCGGGCCGCTGATCGCCGCCGGGCTGTTGGTGCGATTTGACTACCAGACCAGTTTTGTCGTCATCGGCGGTGCGGTGGTGCTTTGTGGTGCCGCGTTCCTGGCCGCGACGCGGCGCGCGATGCCAGTCGCGCTGGCCACGGCGTAGGTTTGTTTTTCCAAGTGAGGTAAGCAGTGAACCATCAACTCAATCGTCGGCAGTGGCTTGCCGCTGTTGCCGCAACCGCAGCGCTCCCCGCCGTGGTGACCGCCGCACCGGCGCCGCCAGCGGCCAAGGCGCGGCCGTTTCGCATCTATGCGATCACCTTCCGCGGCATGACCGATGTCGAGAAGGGCTTTGCCGAGTACTTCGCCTCGCGCAAGATCCCGGTGCAGATCACCTACCGCGACCTCAACCGCGACCCGGCGCGCATGGCCGGGTTTCTGGAAGAGATCCGCGCCACCAAGCCGGACCTGATTTACACCTGGGGCACCTCGGTGACGCTGGGTGTGGTCGGCCCGCACGACGCGGTGGTGCCGGGCCAGCACATCACCGACATCCCGGTCGTGTTCACGCTCGTCGCTTCGCCGACGCTGGCCAAGATCGTGAGCGACCTGAAGTCGTCGGGGCGCAACGTCACCGGGGTCACCCATGTCGGAGCCACCGATGCGCAGATCCGTGCGATGGCGCAATACCGGCCATTCCAGAACCTCGGCGTGCTCTACACCCCGACCGAACAGAACTCGGTGGTCGTGCTCGAAGAGATCCGCCGCCTCGGCCGCGAGAACGGTTTTCACACCGTCGAGCGCACCTTCCGGCTCGACGCCAACCGCAAGCCGGTGGCCGATGGTGCCGCCGACCTGGTGCGCGAACTCAAGGAAGCCGGCGCGCAATGGCTGTACCTGCCGCCGGACAGTTTTCTGGGCACGCTCGCCGAAGGCATCGTGATCCCGACGGCGATGCAACTCGGCCTGCCGACATTTGCATCGACCGAGCAGCTGATGCAGGCCGGTGCGCTGTCGGGGCTGGTCAGCCGCTACTACAACGTCGGCCAGTTCACGGCCCACAAGGCCGAGCAGATCCTGGTCGGCAAACAGGCCGCGGCGACGATTCCCGTGGAAACACTCAAGCGCCTGTCGTACCAGATCCGCATGCCCGCGGCGCGCCGGCTCAACCTGCCGCCGCCGCTGCCGATGCTGAGCTACGCCGAGCTGATCACCACCGATACGCCGACGGCGCACCAGTAGGCGGGCGCCGGGGGCGGCCCTCGCGCAGCGGCCGGCAAGGTCGGCGCCGCGCGCGGCAGGCGGCCCGGGCACGCGCTCTCCGGCCCACGCTCGCGGGGCACCACCCGATGGGCCCGACGATCACCTCATCAACACCGCCTTGGCGCCCATGACGTGTGGCGACCGCGAATGGGGCCTGCGCCCGCACACCCGAACCGCCTGCCCATGGCGATCGGTTGTTGCTGCCCAAGGACCAACGAGGCGTCCGCAGGGCGGTGTTGGTGTCTGCGGGCGGAGGCCCCATTCGCGGTCGCCACACTGGCGGGTCACCAACGCCGGTGTTGACGGCACGGCGTCGGGTCACCCAAAGCAGTCCCCCGCGAGCGTGGGCCGGAGAACGAAGGCGCCGCCGCCGACCTGCCGCACAGGCTGGCCTGACGACAGGCCCGGGGTCGAACAGCAAGGCGAGTGTCGAGACGAGGCACTAACCGCGAAGGTGGCAGGCCACCCAATGGCCGGCGCTGCTTTGTTTGAGCTGCGGCACCTGGCTGGCGCAGATCGACTTGTCGGCGATCGGGCAGCGGGTGTGGAAATGGCAACCCGGCGGCGGGTGGATCGGGCTCGGCACGTCGCCTTGCAGCGGGACGCGCTTGCGCTTGATGCTCGGGTCGGGGATCGGCACCGCAGACAGCAGCGCTTCGGTATACGGGTGCAGCGGGTTGGTGTACAGGCTCTTCGCCGGTGCGATCTCGACGATGCGCCCGAGGTACATCACCGCCACACGGTCGCTGATGTGCTCGACCACCGACAGGTCGTGGGCGATGAAGATGTAGGTCAGGCTGAACTTCTCTTGCAGGTCTTCGAGCAGGTTGATGACCTGGGCCTGGATCGAGACATCAAGTGCGGAGACGGCTTCGTCGCAGACGACAAGTTTGGGGCTCACCGCCAACGCGCGTGCGATGCCGATGCGCTGGCGCTGGCCGCCAGAAAACTCGTGCGGATAACGCCGCATGTGGTCGGCCGACAGGCCCACCGTTTCGAGCAGCTCGACGATGCGGTCTTCAAACTCGCGCGGCGTTTTGGTCAGCTTGTGGATGATCAGCGCCTCGCCGATGATCGCGCCGACCGTCATGCGCGGGTTCAGCGACGCGTAGGGATCCTGGAAGATGATCTGCATGTCGCGCGCCAGCGCACGCAGCTCTTCCTTGCCGGCCCGGGTGACACTCTTGCCTTCGAACCAGACCTCGCCGGCGGTGGGCTCGATCAGGCGCAGGATGCAGCGCCCGGTGGTGCTCTTGCCGCAGCCACTTTCGCCGACCACACCCAGCGTTTCACCGGCGGCCAAGTCGAAGCTGACACCGTCGACGGCATGCACGCGGTCGACTTGGCGTTGCAGGATGCCGCCACGCACCGGAAAGTGCTTCACCAGGTCTTTCACCTGGAGCAGGGGCGGGCTCGTTTCGCCGACCGCGGTCGGTGTGTTCGTGGTGCTCACTGGTCACCTTCGTGCTGCGCACTTCGGTATTCGCCCTTGGGGCGGCCCTGCGGGCTCATGCCGCGGCCGAATGCAGGATGCAGGCCACCTTGTGCCCGGGCGCGACTTGGATCAGCGGCGGCGTGGCCGCGCTGCACGGCGGCGTGTAGTACTTGCAGCGCCCGGCGAAGCGGCAGCCCTCGGCCGGCTCGATGAGCTTGGGCACGGTCCCTGGGATGGCCTCAAGCCGCACCTTGTGGATGGCGGCGGTATCGATGCGCGGAATGCTGCGGATCAGGCCCTGGGTGTAGGGGTGCTTGGGGTTGCCGAAGAGCTCGCGCACGGGGGCT
>JANOKR010000045.1:0-2260 GCA_031419315.1 Betaproteobacteria bacterium | reverse complement strand
CGACACGCACCTTGCCCCGAATTGTGGCGCTGGCATGTGCACTCATTGCGGCCGTGCACGGGCGCTTGGCAATCGAGACTGCCCTGACAAACGTGGATTGGCGCTTGGCCCAAACCCCGGGAGGAGTAAGGGTAGCCAAATCTCGTACACCGCCACGCTCTAGACACGCGGCTTGCCTCGGACTAGCCCCTCGCGGAGACCGGCTTCTGGCCGACTGTTGCCCGATTTCTCGCTCTCCTCTCAAGCCGCTGGACATCGCGTTGCAGCCGTTCGAGAGCTGTTGGCCAGGCGCTCCGTGCAGACCCAATTCGGCAATTCGCCGACCCATCCTGACCGACGCTGCAGATCTCCCATCCGCAAGCCGACCTGCTCGGCCTCTCGCAAGCCTGCGCGCCCGTCGATCGTCACCAGCCGATCAAGGGACCACGCTAACCACCCGCAGCGGCAGCGCCAAGCGCAGCCGCGTACCGCCGTCAGGCGCCGGCAGCGTCGTCAGGCTGCCGCCGTGCAATGCCGCGATGCGCTGGGCGATCGCCAGGCCCAGGCCACCCATGCCACCACCATGGCCACCGCCACCGCCACCACCACCACCCCCCGCCCGCTGCCGCGGCGCATCGCGCACCGGCGTACCGGCGTCGAGCCGGCGCGCCAGTTCGGCCGGCATGCCGGGGCCATGGTCTTCGATCAGCACCTCGGCGCTGCGGCCGTCGCTGTGCATGCGCACCTGCACTTGCACCGGCTGCGCGCTGCCGGCGTGGCGCACCGCGTTGTCGATGAGATTCGTCAGCGCACGTTCGATGAGGTGCAGGTCGCCGTCGAGTTCGATCCCGCCGGGCGCCGGGCCGGCCAGCGCGACCGGCGCGCTGAGCTCGAATTTCTGCACCGTATCGGCGACCAGTTCGTCGAGCCGGAATCGTTCATGCTGCAGCACATGGTCGGTGGCTTGCAGCGTGGCCAGCTCGAAGAGCTGCTGCGACAGCCGGCGCACCTTGTCGCTTTGCGCCACGGCGGCGTCGATGAGGCGGCGGCGGTGCGCGGCATCAAGCTCGCAAGCTGTCGCTGTTGATGGCATTGCCGCGGGCAGGCGCAGCGCTTCGAGATGGCCGTGCAGCGCCGTCAGCGGCGTGCGCAGGTCGTGCGCGACATTGGCCATCACCTCGCGGTGCGCCCGCGCCTGGTCGGCCTGCGATTGCACTTCGCTGGCGATGCGCGTCGACATTGCCGCAAAGCTGTCGGCGATGGCCGTGACCTCGTCGCCGGTACGCGACTCGGTTCGCGCATCGGAACCCGCGTCGGAACGCGCATCGACTTGTCTACCCGGCGCGGAAAGCGGCGGCGTTACCGGCCCGACGCTGAAGCGCTGCATGCGCTGCGCGAGTTCGCGCAGCGGCCGGGTCAGGCGCTGGAACAGCAAGGCTCCGAGTGCGAGTGTCAGCAGCAGCGCCAGCGCCGCCGCCGCGGCGGCGGTCTGCCACGCACCTTGCAGGCCGAGCGGGCCGCTGACCTGCGCCCGCGCCTGGCCTTCGAGCACGACGTACAGATATCCCGGCGGCTTGCTGTCGCCAGCGCGTGGCGGGAACATCGCGGCACTGAAGGTTTTGCTCCGATGCAGCGCGCCGTCGCTCATCGGGTCGGTGCCACGCAGCGGCAGTGGTGCACCGTTTAAAAAAGCGCGCACCGGCACGAGGTCGACGGCATGCTGGCGGACCATGCCGGGCTCGCCGATATAGGCCGCGACGCGGCCGTCGGCATCGAGCAGGTAGACCTCGACGCCGGGGTTGACGACCGTCAGCATCTTCAGCAACGCGCCGCGCGCGGCGGGGTCGCTGGCATCGGCGCCGCCGCGGGTGAGTTCCGGCCAGCGTTCGACGATATGGCGCGCCAGCCCATGCGAGATGCGTTGCAGCGATTCGACCTCATGCTCGCGCGCCAGGTGGCGGCCAAGCGCAGCGACCGCCAAGCCGTAACCGAGCAGCAGCAGCACGAGCACCCAGGTCAGGCGGCGGGTGAAGCTGGTTTTCATGGTCGGCCTAGGTGCGCCAGCTCGCTCAAAGATCGGCGCGCGCGGGGCCGGCGTCGAAGCGGTACCCGGCACCCCAAACGGTCTGGATCAGCTGCGGTTGGTGCGGGTCGGTTTCGATCTTGCTGCGCAGCCGGTTGATGTGCGAATTGACGGTATGTTCGTAGCCGTCGAAGCCGCTGCCCCAGACGCGGTCGAGCAGCTCGGCGCGGCTGAAGACCTGGCCGGGGTGGCGCACCA
>JANOKR010000044.1:0-4154 GCA_031419315.1 Betaproteobacteria bacterium | reverse complement strand
TAACCGTTGATTGACTTGAGGACGGCCTGGCGAGCGTATTGGCGCTCGCCCTGTCCGTTCTGATATCCACCCCTTCGGTCGACCCATCGAACACCTCCTTGGTTGAGATGTTGCGACGACTGTTTGAATTCACCCTGGCTGCCCTGGTCGGAGTGGTGGATGACGCCAGAACCTGCACGGTCTGGCTTGCGCGTTTGCAGCGCCATGTTCAGCGCCGTGACGACCAGATCGGCGGTTTGCTGTTAAAGGATCATTGTGGAATCCTGTGGACTTCTATGGACCCCTGGAGATGTTGAAAATATTGCATGGGGTGCAAGGGGTCGCGAGTTCGAATCCCGCCGCCCCGACCATAGAAATCAACGGGTTAGCTCTCACAAGGGGCTAGCCCGTTTTCATTTGCACAAACGCCTCAAGCTGTTCGATGCAGGTGTTCCAGCCGGCAAAAAAACCCATCTCCTCGTGGCGATCCCGGGTCGCCTTGTCGGGGTGCATCACGGTCGCGATGTAACGCGTGCCCTGGCCTTCGTCAGCCATCGAGATCACGGCGGTAAAAGCCAGCCAGGGTGTCGCCGGCCGCCAGCCGGCGGTCAGCAGTGAGGTGAAAACAATCCGGCTCTGCGGGATGACGTCGACAAACGAGCCGGGGTTGTCGCTGCTGTCGCCGTCCGGGCCCTGCATGAAGGTGTGGAACGCGCCGCCAGGGCGCAGCTCGAAGGCGCGCACTTCGGTGGTCCAGGGTTTTGGGCACCACCATTCCTTGAGCTGATCGGGGTCGGCCCAGGCCCGCCACAGTGCGCCGCGTGGCGCATCCAGCAGGCGCGATATCTCGAGGTCTTTTTGGTCCACGATGGCCTCCAATGCGTTGTCAAACACGATGTCGTTCGCCTGATCATCCGGGGCGGTTGGCTATTCAGGCTCGAGCCAGCCGCCAGGCCGCCGAGATCACACCGATGCTGCCCAGCAAAAACAGCAGGCGCCAGATCCAGCGGCGCAAAGTCGCCTCGTCCAATTGCAGATAGATCCGGCTGCCGATGGCGATGCCGGCCAGCGCAAAAGGCATCGACACGACAACCAACTTCCAGGCCGCGCCTTCGAGCAAACCGCTGGCACCCGCCCAGGCCAACGAGTAGATATCGGTAAACACAAAAAAACCGATCAGCGTCGCGCGGCCGACAGCCGTGCTGTGGGCTGAAAAATAAAAGACCACCGCCGGCGGGCCACCGATGCCTGCCGCGCCGTTGAGCAGGCCCGAACCGCAGCCCACCGCAAAAGCGCCCGCTGCGCCAGGGGGCTTGCGCGGCGCCAGGCGCTGCGCCGCGCTGGTGAGCATGAAGGCGGCGACCAGCAGCAGGCAGGCCGAGACGGCCAGGCGCATCGGGTTGGCGTCAGTGCCGCCGAGCAAGGCCACGCCGAGTGGCGTTGTCACCGCGCAGCCGGCGACCACCCAGCGCAACGAGCGCCAGTCGATCTGTTTCCACACCCCGGGCAGCAGGTGTGTTGCGGTGAGCAACTCGATGGCCAGGAACGCCGGCACGACTTGCACTGGCGGCAGCACGATGCTCATCGCGCCGATGCCGATCATCGACGAGCCGAAGCCGCTGACGCCGCGCACTATAAAGGCGATGAGGCTGGCAGCTGCGATCCAGACCAGCGTCGCGTAGTCGATGCCCAGGATCATCGCGGCCGGGCCATGGGCGGCTCAGGCTCTCACGACACCGTCTGGTAGTACAGATTCTGCGGATGCTGCGCCTGCGCAAAAAACAGCCAGCGCTCGGCGAGCAGGCCGACGGCCTGCACCAGCAGCGCCAGCGGCAGCAGCAGCGGCGGCGCGCCGAAATGCAGCACTGCCATCATCAACAGCGCCGGCAGCAAAAACCCCAGGCCATGCAGTGCGAGGCGCACATGCCGCACGGCTGCGGCGCTGGCGCCATGAAAAAACTCGCGGGTGTTGAACGAGCCGGCGGTCATGCCCATCGACTTTTGCACCAGTTTGTTCGACTTGATGCCGGTCGCCGATTGCAGTGTCGACTTCGGTTTTAAGCCCGCATTGCGACGCAGCGCGAGCCAGCGGGTCAGCCAGGCGACGAGCGTGATCGTCAACGCCGCGCGGGTGATCTGGCGGCCCAGGCCTGGCTCGCCAGCAAGCACCGCCAGCGCCGCGGCCAGCACCAGCCCGGAGGCCAGGCCGATCAGCGTGTAATTGATGACCGTCAATGCATGCGCCCATTCCTGGATGAAGCGGATGCAGGCATAAATCATCGCGGTGCAGTACCACAGCAGCACGGCGACTGCGATCAGCAGCCAGGGCAGCCAAGGCACCGGCCAGCCGTTGCGCAGCGCCAGCCACCACAGGGCGACCCCGGCGATGAAGGCCGGCAGCACGATGACCTCTCGCGACAACCAGGACGTGCGCCACATCGCCACCGCACGCCAGGCGCGCAGCGGGTGACCGAGGTGCAAAAAAGAAGCGCCCAGGCCCACCAGCAGCATGACCAGCGCGACGAGCAACGCGGCGTTCACATAACCCGCCGCCAGCGGCAGACCCAACAGCGTGGCGAGGGCAAGCAGCACCACCAGGCCCTGCGCCGCGCCGGCAACGGTGGTGAAAATGATGACCGACCAGGCGGGATGCATCGACTACTCACCCACCGCGTTAGTGACCTTGCGTGGCAGGTACTGGTTGGCCGGTTTGGTGTCCCACTCCGGCATCAGCGAATAACCACCCCGCTCGCGGATCGCGATCGAAACTTCAGACTGCGGGTCGTTGACATCGCCGAACAATCGCGCACCGGTCGGGCAGGCTTTGACACAGGCCGGTTTGCGATCAGCCGGCGGCAGCAACTCGTCGTAGATGCGGTCGACGCAGAGAGTGCACTTGGTCATCACCTGGCGTTCTTCGTCGAGCTCGCGCGCGCCGTAGGGGCAGGCCCAGGCGCAGTATTTGCAGCCGATGCACTTGTCGTAGTCGACGAGCACGATGCCGTCTTCCTTGCGTTTGTAGCTGGCGCCGGTGGGGCACACCGGCACACAGGGCGGGTCGACGCAATGCAGGCAACTCTTGGGGAAATGCACCGTCTGCGTCAGCGGGAAGGTGTCCGCCTCGTAGGTTTGCACGCGGTTGAAGAAGGTGCCGCTCGGGTTGGCGCCGTAAGCGTTCTGGTCGCTCATCGGGCCGGCGGCGCCGCCGGAGTTCCACTCCTTGCACGAGGTCACGCAGGCGTGGCAGCCGACACAGACATTGAGGTCGATGACCAGGGCCAGTTGTTTGGCCAGTGTCTCGGGTTTGTCGACTTGGATTGCGGCTTCAACCATGGCCCTGCACCTGCGGAAAAGTGATGTCGGATTCTTCTGGCGCGGCCGGCCGGATGCGCACTCGCACGTCGTACCAACCAGCCTGGCCGGTGATGGGGTCGCTGTTGCTGATCGTGCCCGAATCGCTTCCGGCATCTTTGCCAGGAAAAGGCAGCTCTTCGCTGATCAGGTGGTTGAGCAAAAAGCCCTTGCGCGATTCGTCGGCCCCGGGGGCGAGCTGCCAGGCGCCATCGGCCTTGCCGATCGCGTTCCAGGTCCACACCGTGCCGGGCTCGACGGCTTCACTCGTGCGCAGCATGCAGCGTACGCGTCCCCATTGACTCTCGACCCAACACCAGCCGCCGTCGTTGATGCCCGCGGCCTGCGCGGTGAGCGGGTTGACCTGCAAGTAGTTGTAGCTGTGGATCTGGCGCAGCCAGGCATTTTGCGAGTCCCAGCTGTGGTACATCGCCATCGGCCGCTGCGTGATCGCGTTCAGCGGATAGACCTCAAGGTCGGTGCAGTCTTCTTCAAGCGGCGGATACCAAAACGGCAGCGGGTCAAAATATTTCGCAATCCGTTCGCGCAGATGTTCGGGCGGCTGGCGGCCGGCACTCTTGCCCTGCGCAGCGAGGCGAAAACTCTGCAAGGTGTCGGAGTAGATCGCCAGCTGCACCGGGTCGTTTTTCTGGCGCCAGCCTTTGTCTTTGGCAAAGTCGAGATAGGCGCGGTTCCAGTTGCGCATGTAGTGCATGTCGGCCGGCAGGTGCTGCTGGAAGACGCAGTTGTTCTTGGCGTACATCTCCCACTGCTGGGGGTTGGGCGCGCCCCGCAGGTGCTGGGTGCCGTCCACACCGCGCCAG
>JANOKR010000043.1:0-1986 GCA_031419315.1 Betaproteobacteria bacterium | reverse complement strand
CGAGCGTGCCTGGCGCGATCATCGGCGGCTTGATCATCGGCGTCGGCGAGAAATTGAGCGAGGTCTACATCGGCCCCACTTTTGGCGGCGGCATCGAGATCTGGTTCGGTTATGTGCTGGTGCTGTTTGTCCTTCTCGTTCGGCCGCAAGGGCTGTTCGGCGAGAAGATCATCGACCGCGTTTGAGAGCGCCGGGGACACAGATGCTCTACCGCGAAAACGGCCAGTTCAAGAACAGCTACAGCAGCGACAGCCAGATCTTCCCGATCGCACAGGACCGGGTCGCGATCGGGTTGCTGCTGGCCTTTGCCGTGATCGGCGTGCCGCTGCTCGTGGACGAGTACATGTTCCGCGCGATCCTGATCCCGTTCCTCATCCTGGCGCTTGCCGCGCTGGGGCTGAACATCCTGGTCGGTTATTGCGGCCAGATCTCGCTGGGCACCGGCGCCTTCATGTCGGTGGGCGCGTATGCCGCCTACAACCTTTTCGTGCGCATCGAAGGCATGCCGATGATCGTGGCGATCCTGCTCGGTGGGGCCTGCGCCACGGTCATTGGCGTGCTGTTCGGCATCCCGAGCCTGCGCATCAAGGGCCTGTACCTCGCGGTGGCCACGCTGGCGGCGCAGTTTTTTGTCGATTGGGCGGCGCTGCGGGTGAAGTGGATCACCAACGATTCGTCGTCAGGCTCGGTGTCGGTGTCGAACCTGGGCATCTTCGGCATCTCGATCAATACGCCGGTCGAAAAGTACCTGCTCTGCCTGGGCATCCTGATCGTCTTTGCACTGCTCGCCAAGAACCTGGTGCGCAGCCACATCGGGCGCGAGTGGATGGCCATCCGCGACATGGACGTGGCCGCAGCGGTGATCGGCATCCGGCCGGTCTACGCCAAGCTGACCGCGTTTGCCGTGAGCTCGTTTTTTGTCGGTGTCGCCGGCGCGCTGTGGGGCTTTGTGCACCTGGGCGCATGGGAGCCGGCGGCGTTTTCGATCGACCGCTCTTTCCAGTTGCTGTTCATGATCATCATCGGCGGCCTCGGCTCGATCATGGGCAGTTTCTTCGGCGCGGCCTTCATCGTCATCCTGCCGGTCTTCCTGAACCAGGCGCTGCCGGCGCTGGGTGCGCTGGTTGGCGTGACGATCAGCACCGCCGCGATCGCGCATACCGAATTCATGATCTTTGGCGCGCTGATCGTCTTCTTCCTGATCGTCGAGCCGCACGGCATCGCCCGGCTGTGGTCGACCGCAAAAGAAAAGTTGCGGCTGTGGCCGTTCCCGCATTGAGCCGCGTTGAAGCAACACGGACGAGTTTTCCCACGCACTGATGAGTGCAATTTTCCCCACCTCTGGAGGCTGACATGAAAGTGAAATTCCTGGGCACCGCCGCCCTGCTTGCAGCCGGCTTCGCCGGCATTGCGGGCGTCGCCGGCAATGCCTTCGCGCAGGCGAAGGAGCAGTTCTTCCCCTCGCTGGTCTACCGCACCGGCGCCTACGCGCCCAATGGCGTGCCCTTTGCCAACGGCTACGCCGACTACCTGAAGCTGACCAACGCCCGCGGCGGCATCAACGGCGTCAAGGTGTCGTATGAGGAATGCGAGACCGGCTACGCCACCGACCGCGGCGTCGAGTGTTACGAGCGCCTGAAAGGCAAAAACGGCGGCGCGACGGTGTTCCACCCGCTGTCCACCGGCATCACCTTCGCCATCACCGAAAAAGCTCCCGGCGACAAGATCCCGATCATCACCGCCGGTTACGGCCGCAGCGAGAGCACCGACGGCAACGTCTTCAAGTGGAACTTTCCGCTCACCGGCACCTACTGGGACGCCGCCGACATCCTGGTCCAGCATGTGGCCAAAAAAGAAGGCGGCTTCGACAAGCTCAAGGGCAAGAAGATCGCGCTCGTGTACCACGACAGCCCGTTTGGCAAGGAGCCGATCGCGCTGCTCGTCGAGCGCAGCAAGATGCACGGCTTCGACCTGAGCCTGCTGCCG
>JANOKR010000042.1:0-2648 GCA_031419315.1 Betaproteobacteria bacterium | reverse complement strand
GGCGACAACTACCTTGACGCGCGCCGCACCCCAGCGCCGCCCCTGCGAGCAGCGACGTTGGCGGTCCAATCGTCGACCAAGCCAGCCCGCCAACCGGGCCTTTTCAACACCCGCCCGCCACCGGCTCAGCCGGGATTGGGGTGGCCGGCGTAGAGCATAAGAATTCCATAAACGGAGCCGGCCACCTCAATTCCGGCTGCGCAGACAACGGTTGCTATTTGTGCGCCCGTCCGCGGAGTCAGAACAAGTCGATCCCGCACACCTCCCGCGCACCGCGCCTCAAAGCGCGTCGTTCGCTGCCGCCGCCGAGCCGCCGTCGAACAACTGGCCCATGCCGGCACCGCTGTCGCTGGACACCTGCGAGGCCTGCGCCGAAGCGCGGCGCAACAGCGCCTGGGCGTCGGTGCCATGCTCGGGCACCAGCGCCAGGCCGACACTCGCGGCTACCGCATGACCCTGGCCGGCGACGGTGAACGGCTGACGCAGCGACTGCACCAGCTTGCCAGCGACGCGCTCGGCGTGGCTCGGCGATTCGAGATGGCTGAGCAGCACGCCAAAGCTGTCCGGCCCGACAGCGGCGACAACGTCGCTGGCGCGCAGCCCGCCACGCAGGCGCACAGCGACCTTGCGCCGCAGCACATTCGCGGCTTCGCTGCCCATGCGCGCGCCGGCAGTCGCAAAACCTTGCACCCGCAGCACGACCAGCGCCATCGGCGACGGCGCCCGCTCGCGCAGCGCCAGCAGATGTGTCATGTGCTCGATCAACTGCGCCTGGTGCGGCAGGCCGGTCGCCAGATCGGTGGCATAAGCGGTGCGCGTCGCACGCTCGAGCTTTTTGCGCTCGATCGCGTGGCGCAGGCCGCGGCCCAGAGTTTCGCTGTCGGCCATGGTCACGACCTCTTGCACGCCAACACCCAGCAGCGCGATGCAGGTTTCGGGTTCGGCACGCCGGCAGACAATGACCACCGCGGTATCAAACGCGGCCTGAGGCAGCTCGGGCAGCATCACAAACTGGCGCAAGACCTCGGCGCTGGGCATCTGCACCAGCAGCGCGTCGTGGCGCCCGGCCTGCGTGATGTCTTCGCCCTGGGTCAGCAAATACGGGCCGTGGCTGCTCGCCGCCAACCCGGCCGGATCGGGACCGCCGAGCACGAGCACATTGAAGGGCGGCATCTGGGGCATCGAAGACATGGCCGCGATGATGCCGCATCGGCAGCGCGGCGCCGTCGCGATGTGACGTGCGACGATCGCCCGCCATGCGCCTGCAACACCTCGTCCATCGCTTGCAATGCTGCTGCCAACTGCGCTGGCAACCGCGCTGGCAACATCACCGTCAGCCTCACCGTCAGCATCACCGGCAACCGACGCCGGCACCACGACTGCAGCGGCTCGCCGCCGCTCTGCTGCTGCTGTGCGCCACGGTCGCCAACGCCGGCAACTGGGAAGCCCGCGGCAGCGACGGCCTGCAATGGCAGATCGTCGAAGACCCGATGCGCGCCCGTGACGGTTTCTTTTTCCTCGAACGCCGGCATGCCGACGGCCGCCTCGACAGCCGCTTCGGCAATGCCGGCAGCGTGATCTTCTCGCTCGGCACGGCGCAAGGCGGGCCGGCCGATCTGAAGGTCGACGCTGCCGGCAGGCCCTGGGTCGCCGGCCACACCGCGGCGCCCGAGGGCCAGCGCGCGGTGCTGCTGCGCTTGCTTCCCGACGGTCGGCCCGACACCCGCTTGGGTGCTGACGGCCGCGTCAGCCTGGCACCACGCGAGATGCCAGCCCACGCCACCGACCTGCTGCCCTCAGCCGACGGCACGGCGTGGATCGCCGGCCCGGTCTTCGAGCCCACGGGGCACCAGCGCAGCGGCGCCTGGCGCGTCGGGGCCAGCGGCAAACTCGACACCGGGTTTGCACAGGCCGGCCTGTGGCTGGACCCCGATGCCGGCGATACCGAGATCGGCGGCCTGCTGCTCAGCGCCGGCGGCGTCATCGCGCTCGGCGTGCGGCGCAACGACGGCAACAAGGTATCGCTCGAAACCTGGGCCTGGCCGGCGGCGGGCGGCACGCCGCAGCGCGCCGCGCAGGTCGAAGCCAGAACCGCAGGCGAAGCCGAAGGCGCGGTCTTCGTGCTGCTCGGCGGCGTCGCGCGCTGGGTCGCTGCTGATGGGGTGGCGATCGATGTGGCGCCGGCCGCCTTGCTCAATGCCGCGGGGACTGCCGGCGCGGCCTCGAACACGGCCGCAAGCACGGCCGCAACCAGCGCAGAACCCGCCTCATCCCAAAACGTCGCCCTACCCTACACGATCGCCGCTACGGCCAGCGGTGCAGCCCCGGGCGATGCAGTCAGGTCGTCATCCCGGGTTTGGTGGGCGGCGGTGGCGGCGGCCGCGCTCAGCGCGCTGGTGACGACGGCATGGTGGTGGCGCCGCCGTCGCTGACGGCGGCATGCGGTGCGTACAGGTGTCGCTGAAAGCCGAGAAAAACGCCGCGCACCTGGTCGGGCTGCCCGAGTTCGGCAAAGGCATCGGACAGGGCATTGCGGTAGCGAAGTTTCAGCAGCGGCGACAGCTTCTCGGCATCAAGTTCGTCCACGCCTTGGCGGACATATTGCGCCAGCACGAAGTCGACGAAGGCTCGCTGCTTGTCGGTGAATT
>JANOKR010000041.1:0-1623 GCA_031419315.1 Betaproteobacteria bacterium | reverse complement strand
CGAAACCACGGCGGTGTAGAGCGGGTAGTCGGGCGACGGGATCAGCACCTCGTCGCCAGCATCGAGCAGCGCATTCATGCTCATCGCGATGAGCTCGGACGCACCGTTGCCGAGATAGATATCGTCCACGGTCACGCCGGCGACCTGCTTTTCCTGCGTGTAGTGCATCACCGCCTTGCGCGGTGCAAACAGCCCCTTGCTGTCGGTGTAGCCAGCGGCGTCGGGCAGGCTGCGGATCATGTCATGCACGATCTCGTCGGGCGGCTGCAGGCCAAACGCAGCGATATTGCCGATATTGAGCTTGATGATGCGGTGGCCTTCTTCCTCCATCTGCCGCGCCTTGTCGAGCACGGGGCCGCGGATGTCGTAGCCGACCTTGGCCAGCTTGGTGGATTTGGCGATCGGCTTGAGCAAGGTCAACGCGGGGGTCTCCATCGGCCAGCGCGCCATGTCGGACGGCATGTTGCGCTGCAAAAGATAGAATTTGACCACATGAAATTCCAGCCCGATGTTGCGCTCGGCGTCAACCAGATCACCCGCCACGAAAGCCAGCGGCTCTGGGTGGCAAGCACGCCGTTTGAACGCAGCCTGCTGGTGCCCTGGCAGGGCGAGGTGCAGGACTGGGACGCACGCGCGCCGGCCGACCTGACTGCGGCGCACTTCGAACAGCTGTTGACGCTCAAACCCGAGCTCGTGATCTTCGGCAGTGGCGCGAAGCTGCAGTTTGTCTCGCCGGCGTTGTACCGCGCGCTGATCGAGCGCCGGGTCGGCATCGAGACGATGGACACCGCCGCGGCCTGCCGCACCTACAACGTGCTCGCCAGCGAAGGCCGCTGCGTCGTGGCGGCGCTGTTGCTGGGCGGCTGAGCCCGTCGCGATACGGTGCCGGCCGGCAGCAGGCCGGGCGGTACCGCGGTTGACTTTATAATCTCTCGGTTTAGCCCGGTCGCCGTTGCCCACAGCGTCCGGTCTTCATCCAGAAGCCCGCTCACGAGCCCCACGCTTGCGCCCGCTTCGAAACCAGATTGCACATGACCCCAGTCGTCAACAAAGCCCTCCCGGAATTCGAAGCCAACGCCACCAGCGGCATCAAGTTCACGCCGCAGGCCTTTCTCGGCAAGGCGGTGATCCTGTACTTCTACCCGAAGGACGCGACACCCGGCTGCACCACCGAGGCGATGCAGTTCCGTGACCGTCACAAGGATTTCATCAAGGCCGGCGCTGTCGTCTTCGGTGTCTCGCGCGACAACATGACCTCGCACGACTAGTTCAATCAGAACCTTGAGTTGCCGTTCGATCTGATCGCCGATACCGAAGAAAAGCTCTGCCACATGTTTGGTGTCGTCAAGAACAAGATCATGTACGGCAAGAAGGTCAAGGGCATCGAACGCAGCACCTTCCTGATCGACCCCGAAGGCGTGCTGCGCGGCGAATGGCGCGGCATCAAGGTGGCCGGCCATGTCGATGAAGTCCTGAAGGCCGTCAAGTTGCTCAAGAAGGCCGCCTGACTGACGGCCCCTGGCTCGCTGTGCTCGCGCCCCCCAAGGGGATCTCGGGCCGCTTGGGAGCGGCCCAGCGCTGGCCCGAGCCGAGAAAAAAGTCCGGGATCACCCCTGTTGCTTG
>JANOKR010000040.1:0-12803 GCA_031419315.1 Betaproteobacteria bacterium | reverse complement strand
TTTCCAGGCTCTCGTCGTAGCGCCGGGCCTCGAAGTCTTCGTTGTTGAAATATTTCACCGTCTCGTAGTTGAGCAGCGAGTCGATGGCCTTGCTGTGCGCCGTCGAGTCAAGCTCGTTCATCTGCTTGCGGAACTGCGTCCTCCATTCAGTCACGACCACCGTGAAGCTGATGTAGAGCACCAGCGCGGCCACCGTGATGCCGGCAAACCAGACGTCGAACTTCACCGCCAGCAGGGTCAGCACCAGCGCCACTTCGATCAGCGTCGGCACGATGCTGTACAGCGAATACGAGATCAGCGAGTGCACCGCACGCGTGCCGCGTTCGATATCGCGCGTCATGCCGCCGGTCTGGCGCTCGAGATGGAAACGCAGGCTCAAAGCGTGCAGGTGGCGGAAGACCTGCAGCGAGATGCTGCGCGCGGTGCCCTCGGTGGCCTTGGCGAAGATCAGCTCGCGCAACTCGGTGAAGAGTGATGTCGACAAGCGCAGCGCACCGTAGGTGATGAGCAGCCCCACCGGCACGACGAGCAGCGCCGCGGCGTCGCCGGGTTTGATCGCCAGGTTGTCAACCAGCTCCTTCAGCAGCAAGGGCACGCTGACATTGGCGACCTTGGCGCCGACCATGAAGGCCAGCGCGATGCCCACCCGCCAGCGGTAGCGCCAGAGATAGGGCAGCAGTTTTTTCAGCGTGCCCCAGTCGGACCGGGGCGCCGTAGCAGCGGCACCCGGGTTCGGAGTCGGTGTCGATGTCGGCAGGGATTGGGCATGGGTTCGCATGCTGCAAGTGTCGGGGAGAATCGCCGTCGTCAGCGCGCACGCCCGTCGCGCCAAGGATTGCCGATGCCCGAGCACCCGATCGACCCCGCCACGGTGATGGCACCGCCCAGCCTTGCCGACGGCAGCCAGCTCGTGCTGCGGGTGATGCCGATGCCGGCCGACAGCAACAACAACGGCGACATCTTCGGCGGCTGGATCATGGCCCAGGTCGACATCGCCGGCGCGGTGCTGCCGTCGCGCATCGCCCGCGGGCGCATCGCCACCGTGGCCGTGAACCAGTTTTTATTCAAGCAGCCGGTATCGATCGGCGACCTGCTGAGTTTTTATGCCCGCGTCGAGCGCATCGGCCGGACTTCGGTCACCGTGCATGTCGCGGTCTTTGCCGAGCGCAACCCGGCCAACGTGCAGGTGGTCAAGGTTACCGAAGCGAACCTGACCTACGTCGCCATCGACCGTGATGGCAAGCCGAGGATGATCCCAAAAGCTTGAGCGACAGCGGCCTCAATCGAGGAAAAAATCGGGGAGGAAGTTCTTGGTCCCGGGCTTGACCGCATAACGATCGAAGTCAGTCACACCGGCTTGGGCGAGCAGTTCGTCGTCGATGAAGAAGTTGCCGGTCGTGACCTTGGCGTCGCTGGTCAGGATCAGGTACGCCGCATCGGCCACGATCTCGGGTTTGCGGCACAGGTCCAGGTCGATGCCCGGGATCATCTGCAAGGCCGCAGTGGCGATCACCGTGCGCGGCCACAGGCTGTTGACGCCGATGCCATGGGGGCGGAACTCACCGGCGTGGCCGAGCGTGCATTCGCTCATGCCGTACTTGGCCATCGTGTAGGCGACATGGCCCTTGAACCAATGTTCGCGCATGCTCAGTGGCGGGCTCATGTTCAGCACATGCGGGTTGCGCCCGCCTTGAGCGCTCTTGATCAATTCAGGCAGACAGGCCTGCGTGCAGGCATAGGTGCCGCGCACGTTGACACCGAACATCAGGTCGAAGCGTTTCATCGGCGTCATCGGCGTCGATGTCAGGCTGATCGCGCTCGCGTTGTTGACGAGAATGTCGATGCCGCCAAAACGCTCGACCGCTGCGGCGACTGCCGCCGCAACCGCGTTTTCATCGCGGATGTCGGTCTGCACCGGCAGCGCCTGGCCGCCGGCAGCGACCACAATTTCAGCCGATGCGGCCAGCGTGCCTAGCAGCTTCGGGTTGGGCTCGGTGGTCTTTGCAATCAGCACGATATTCGCGCCATCGGCCGCCGCCCGGCGGGCGATCGCCAAGCCGATGCCGCGGCTCGCGCCGGTGATGAACAGGGTTTTGCCTTGCAGCGTGCGGGTCATGGGTGGGTCACCTTTTCAGCGGCGGAGCCAGGGTTGGGCGTGGATGTGTTCGGCGATCGCCGCGGCGCAATAGCGGTACACCGGCGCACCGGGGTGAAAGCCGTCGGCGGCCATCACGCCGCGGTTCAGCGGCATCTCCATCGCCACGCACGAGACATCGGCGCGGCTCGCCGCCCAGCGCCGCAGCGCCGCGTTGTGACGGCGCGCGTCAGCACCGGCGGCCCAACGCAGCGGCTGCGGCAAGCCCGGAAAATGGTGGATCGGCGGCAGCGGCGAAAAGACCACATGACCCACACCACGGGCGTTGCGCAAATGGTTGGCGAGCGCGTCGCGGGCCTGCACGGCACGGTGTGAAGGCACCTGTTCGACAACATCGTTGACCCCGGTGACGATCACCGCCAGGTCGGCCTGCGGCCAACTCGATTTTTGCAACAGCAGCAGCGTCTGCGCCGTCGTAAGCCCGGACTGGGCGATCAAAGTCCACTCGACACGCGCGCCGCTGGCCGACGCCAGCTGGCGCGCCAGCTGATCGGCAAGCGCTTCGCGCTGCGTCACGACGCCGACACCGGCGGCCGACGAATCGCCGGCGATGAGCAGGCGCAACACCGGCGCCGTGGCGCTCCGCTGTTTCATCGCGGCGATGACGCCGTGGCGATCGCCGCTCGGCTCGGGCAGCTTCGGCAGCCGAGTGCGGGCCAACATGGCCTGGGCCACGAGCAGCGGGCTGAGCGCGATCTTCAACGTCAGCGACATCGTTGCTCCTTCGGGGTCAGGTCGTTCAGAACTTTGAAAAATCGGGTTTGCGTTTCTGGAAAAACGCGCTGAAGGCTTCCATCGCCTCGGGGCTGCGCAGGCGCTTGGCAAAAATCTCGCCTTCGCTGCGAATGGTCTGCAGGATCTGCTCGCGCTGCGGCGCACGCATCAAGCGCTTGCTCTCGCGCACAGCACCCGGCGGCAGGTGGTTAAAACGCTCGGCGACGCGGCGCGCGTGGTGCACCACTTCACCAGCCGGCAAGACGGCGTTGGCCAGCCCGCAATCGACCGCCTGCTCGGGCGTGAAAGGGTCGCCGGTGAGCAGTTTTTCAGCGGCGCGCCGATGCCCCATCAACTGCGGCACGAGCAGGCTCGACGCAAACTCCGGCACCAGGCCGAGCGCCACAAAAGGCATTGCCAGGCGCGCTTCGTCGGAGACAAAAACGAAGTCGCATTGCAGCAGCATCGTGGTGCCGATGCCGATCGCCGCGCCGGTGACGGCGGCAACCACCGGCTTGTCGCAGTCGACCAGCGCGAACATGAACTTGAACACCGGCGAGTCCATCGCATCGCTGCCCTGGCCGGGCGCACGCGACATGAAATCCTCGATATCGTTGCCCGAGGTGAAGATGCCGGGCTGGCCGGTGATCAGCACCGCCCGCACCGCGTTGTCGTCGCGCGCAGCGTTCAGCGCATCGGCCATCGCCTGGTACATGGCCACCGTGAGCGCGTTTTTTTTCTCGGCGCGGGCGATCTCGATCGTGGCAACACCGTTGACGGTGGCGGTCTTGATATGCATGTCTTGGACTCCTTGAATCAGACTTGACTGGATGCGGACGACTTCGGTCCGATGGTGGGCACTGTGCATCGGGTGGCTCGGCGCAAGGTGCCCCGTCCGCGTCAACCTGCAGCCGGCGGCAACGCGCGATCGCGCAACCGCGGCCACAGTGCGCGGTGCTGCTGGCGGAAGACGCCGAAGTGGCCGATGCGCGCGACCCCAAATGATGCCGGCTCGACGATGTGCTGGCTCACGGCGGCGCCGGTGATCAGCGCCTGCACCCGCTGCAGCGCGGCGGCCGTGGCAAAGCTGTCGTCGCTCGCCGCCAACAGATGCACCGGCGGCAGTGCGCGCGCCAGGCTGCGGCGGCATTGCGGCGTGTCGAAAGGGTCGCGCCAGGGCCGCGATGCCCATTGCAACGCCGCGTTGCGCGGCAGGTCTTCGCCAAGCCGCAGCGCACGCGCCGGAAAGTAGCCTACAGCCCGCGTCAGCAGCGGCATCAGGCCATGCCAGAGCAGCACCATCGGCAGGCGCTGCGACCACCGCCAATCACGCCAGTACGCGGTCTGCGCGCCGATCAATGCCAGGCCTTGCAGGCTCACCGCGTGGTCTCCCAGCACACCGAGCAGGCCGCCGATGCTGTGGCCGACAAAACCGACTCGCGCATGTCTGTCCAAGGCGTGCACAAACACGCCGTCGATGTCCAGGATCCAGTCCTCGAAGCCGGCCTCGAAACCGCGCAGGCGCTGCGGCCGTGAGCGCCCGATGCCGCGGTAGTCCAAGGTGTAGGCCGTGACCCCGCTGCTGGCCAGCCCCTGTGCAAAAGCGCGATAAAAGCCTTGCGCAACGCCGGTCGCCGGCGCGATAACGATGGCACCCGCTGCCGGCGTGCCGACCACGTCAACCGCGTCGAATATCGTCGCGTTGACCGCCAGCCCGTCGGCCGCTTGCAGCATGAACGGGCGGCCGCGGTCATCAGGCACTGGGTGGTCGCGGCTGGGCCAGGCACTCTGTCCACACGCGTGTCAGACCGAATCAGACCCGCTCGATGATGCCGGCGGCGCCCTGGCCCATGCCGACACACATCGAGACCATGCCGTACTTGAGCTGATGCCGATGCAAGGCATGCACCACGGTCGCCGCGCGGATCGCGCCGGTGGCGCCGAGCGGATGGCCGAGGGCGATCGCGCCGCCGATCGGGTTGACCTTGGCCGGGTCGAGGCCAAGTGTGCTGATCACCGCCAGCGCTTGCGCCGCAAAAGCCTCGTTCAACTCGATCCAGCCAAGATCGTCGAGGCTCAACCCGGCATAACGCAGCGCCGCAGGGATGGCCTCGACCGGGCCGATGCCCATGATCTCCGGCGCCACGCCGCGCGCGGCGAAGCTGACAAAACGCGCCAGCGGCTTGAGGTCGAAACGTTTGATCGCGGCTTCGCTGGCCAGGATCAAGGCGCCCGCGCCGTCGCTGGTCTGCGAGCTGTTGCCGGCGGTGACGCTGCCCTTGGCCGCGAATACCGGCCGCAACTTGGCCAGCCCTTCGAGCGAGGTATCGGGGCGCGCGCCCTCGTCAAGCTTGACGGTGCGTGTGCGCATGCCGACTTCGCCGGTGGCGAGGTTCGGGAAACGGTCGACGATGTCGATCGGTGTCATCTCGGCGGCAAAGTCGCCGGCGGCCATCGCTTTCAACGCCTTCTGGTGCGAGGCCAGCGCAAACGCGTCCTGCGCTTCGCGGCTGACCTTCCATTGCGCCGCCACCTTCTCGGCGGTGAGCCCCATGCCGTAAGCGATGCCGACGTTTTCGTCGCGCGCAAAAACTTCCGGGTTGAACGAAGGTTTGTTGCCGCCCATCGGCACCATGCTCATGCTCTCGGCGCCGCCGGCGATCATGACGTCGGCTTCGCCGATGCGGATGCGGTCGGCGGCCATTTGCAGCGCGGTCAGCCCCGACGCACAAAAGCGGTTCACCGTGACCCCGCCCACCGAATGCGGCAGGCCGGCGAGCACCATCGCGGCACGCGCCATATTCATGCCCTGTTCACCTTCGGGGAAAGAGCAGCCGATGATCGCGTCTTCGATCGCTTTCGGGTCCAGCGTCGGCACCTGCGCCAGCGCGCTGCGCACCGCGGCGACGAGCAGGTCGTCGGGCCGTGTGTTGCGGAAATAGCCGCGCCCCGATTTGCCGATCGGCGTGCGGGTCGCGGCGACGATATAGGCGTCTTGAACTTGGCGTTGGCTCATCATCAATTCCTCACCGGTTTGCCGGTCGACAGCATGCCCATGATGCGTTCCTGGCTCTTGGGGTGTTCGAGCAACGCGCAGAAATGTTTGCGCTCCAGGCTCATCAAATACTCCTCGCTGACCAGCGAGCCGGCATCCACTTCGCCGCCACAAACCACATCGGCGATCAGCGCCGAGATGTGGAAGTCGTGCGCGCTGATAAAGCCGCCGTCGCGCATATTGGCAAGCTGGCCCTTGATGGTCGCGATGCCGCTGCGCCCAGCCACCGCAAACAGGCGTTTTGCCGGTGCCCGGAAGCCCGAGGCAAACATCGCCTTGGCTTGCTCGGTGGCAACACACAAAAGCTCATCCTTGTGCGCGACGATGACATCGCTGTCGAGCAAAAAGCCGAGCTTCCTGGACTCGATCGCGCTGGTGCCGACCTTGGCCATCGCGGCATTCGTGAAGCCGTCTTTGACAAAGGCAAAGATGTCGGCGTTGGCGTTGCCAGCAGCCGCCATCTCGGCGGCGCGGCGTGCAATGTAGGCCAGCCCGCCGGCACCCGGCACGAGGCCGACGCCAACTTCGACAAAACCCATATAACTTTCCATCGCCGCGACCCGGCGCGCCGAATGGATCGCCAGCTCGCAGCCACCACCGAGCGCGATGCCGCGGATCGCGCTGACCACCGGCACCTGCGCGTAACGCAGGCGCAGCATGAAGTCCTGGAACTTCTTCAATTCCGGCGCAATGCCCTTGGCGCCCGACTTCATGAAGATCGGCATCAGCGACTCGAGGTTGGCACCGGCCGAAAAGACATCGTCGGGTGACCAGATGACCAGGCCCTGGTAGCCGGCTTCGGCGATCTCGAGCGCTTTTTGCAGCCCTTCGACCACCGTCGGGCTCATGAGATGCAGCTTGGCGGTGATGCTCGCAATGAGCACTTCGCCGTCGAGCGTCCAGACCCGCACTTCGGCGTTCTTGAAAACCTCGGTGCCGCTCTTTAGCGGATCGGCAGCACCGGCGCCGAGCACCGACTCGCGGAAATGCTGGCGCTGGTAGACGGGCAGTTGGCTCGCTGGCAGATAGGCCTTGGCCGTCGGCGACCAAGAGCCTTCTGGCGTGTGCACACCGCCGTTTTTTGCCACCGGGCCGTCGAAGACCCAGTCGGGCAGCGGCGCTTTGCTCAAGGCCTTGCCGGCGTCGATATCGTCCTTGACCCACTGCGCCACCTGCTGCCAGCCGGCGTCTTGCCAGAGCTCGAACGGGCCCTGTTTGGTGCCGAAGCCCCAGCGCATCGCGAAGTCGACATCACGTGCCGACTCGGCAATATCACCCAGGTGCACGGCCGCGTAGTGGAACGCGTCGCGCAGGATCGCCCAGACAAATTGCGCCTGCGGGTGGCTCGATTCGCGCAGCAGTTTCAGGCGCTCGGCCGCCGGCTTCTTGAGGATGCGGTCGATCAGCGGGTCGGCCTTGGCCCCGGCGGGTACATAGTCCTGCTTCGCCGGGTCCAGGCGCAGGATGTCGCGACCGACCTTCTTGTAAAAACCGGCGCCGGTTTTCTGGCCCAGCGCGCCGGCCTTGATCAGCGCGTCGAGCACCGGCGGCGTGGCGTAGCTCGGGAAAAACGGGTCGTCGGCGAGGTTGTCCTGCAAGGTCTTGATGACATGCGCCATAGTGTCCAGGCCAACCACATCGGCGGTCCGAAAAGTGCCGCTGCTGGCGCGGCCCATTTTTTTGCCGGTGAGATCGTCGACGACGTCGTAGCCCAGGCCGAAATTCTCAGCCTCCTTGATCGTCGCCAACATGCCGGCGATGCCAACGCGGTTGGCGATGAAGTTCGGCGTGTCCTTGGCGCGAACCACGCTCTTGCCGAGCGTGCTGGTGACGAAGGTTTCGAGCTGGTCGAGCACCTCGGGTCGCGTCGCCGGGGTGTTGATCAACTCCACCAGCGCCATGTAGCGCGGCGGGTTGAAAAAGTGGATGCCACAAAAGCGCGGCTGGATACTGTCTGGCAGCGCAGCGGCGAGCTTGGTGATCGACAGCCCGGACGTATTGCTGGCCACGATCGCATCGGCACTGAGCGCCGGCGCGATGCGGGCGTACAGCGCCAGCTTCCAGTCCATGCGCTCGGCGATGGCCTCGATGACGAAGTCACACTCGGCCAGCCGCGCAAGGTCGTCGTCGTAGTTGGCCTGCTCGATCAGCGCTGCGTCTTCGGTCACGCCGAGCGGGGCGGGTTTGAGTTTTTTCAAACCCTCGACGGCCTTCGTGACGATGCCGTTTTTTGGCCCGTCCTTGGCGCCCAAGTCGAACAACAACACCGGCACATTGACATTCACCAGGTGAGCGGCGATCTGCGCGCCCATCACGCCGGCGCCGAGCACGGCGACTTTGCGGACTTGAAAACGGTTCATGGGCTCTCTCTTCGTTCGATCAGCGCGGTGGCGCCAGGATCACTCGGCGCGTTGCCAGGTCTGGTTGCGGTAAAACGGGCCGATGAAGCCGCGCACTTCGAGGACCTTGCCGCCGTCCTTGACGGTCATGCGCACCTTGTAGATCTTGCCGTTGTTCGGGTCAAGGATCGTGCCGCCGTCCCAGTAGGCCTCGTCGGCGTTTTTCTTCACCCCTTCGACGATCGTCATGCCGAGCACCGGCTTGTCCTTGCGCGTGTCAGTGCACTTGTCGCACTTCGAATCCTGTTTGCCCGGGTCGACGAGTTTTTCGATCTTGCCGTTGAAAACGCCACCGGTGTCGGCAATGCGCACGAAGGATTTTTCCTGCTTGGTTTCGTCGTCGATCGTCTTCCACAACCCGGCGGGCGTGGCTTGTGCAAAGGCGGCGCCGGCGGCGGCAAGCAGCAGCGCTGCAACGATGGTCTTCATGGTGGATCTCCTGGTTTTGGGGTCGGTTAAAACAGCGCTTCGTCCATCGCCATCAACGGCGCCAGGCCAGAGCGCGCGGTGCGGATCAGGCCAGCCGTTTCAGGCAACAGTTTGGCGAAATAAAAACGCGCAGTGTGCAGTTTCGCAGCGTAGAACGGATCACTGCTGCCTTGTTTTTCGAGCGCCAACTTGGCCATGCGCGCCCACAGATAAGCAAACACGAGGTGGCCGCAGATGCGCAGATAGTCCACTGCCGCAGCGCCGACTTCGTCGGCATTGCCGAATGCCTTCATGCCGAGCTCCGTGCTCAACTTGGTGACCTTGTCACCGAGGTCAGCGAGCGGGTTGATGAACTCCTGCATCGATTCGTTGACACCTTCGTCTTCGACAAACTGCTGCACCAGGCGGCCGAACTTCTTGAGCTTGGCGCCGTTGTCGCCAAGCACCTTGCGCCCGAGCAGGTCGAGCGCCTGGATCGTATTCGTGCCCTCGTAGATCATGTTGATGCGGGCATCACGCACGTACTGCTCCATGCCCCATTCCTTGATATAGCCGTGGCCGCCAAAAACCTGCATGCAGTGCGAGGTGGCGATCCAGGCGTTGTCGCTGACAAAGGCCTTCATGATCGGCGTCAGCAATGACACCAGCTCCAGGCATTCGCGGCGCTCTACTTCGTCGTCGCTGGCAATCTCCTTGTCGATCAGCAGCGCACACCAGACCGCCAGCGCGCGCCCGCCTTCGGCGTAAGCGCGCGCGGTGAGCAGCATCTTGCGCACATCGGGGTGCACGATGATCGGGTCGGCGGGCCGGTCCGGCGCCTTCGGGCCCGACAGGCTGCGCATCTGGATGCGGTCCTTGGCGTAGGCCACCGCGTTCTGGTACGCCACTTCAGTCAGCCCGAGCGACTGGTTGCCGACACCCAGCCGCGCCGCGTTCATCATCACGAACATCGCGGCCAGGCCCTTGTGCGGCTGGCCGACCAGCGTGCCGACGGCGCCGTCGAGGTTGATCTGGCAAGTCGCACTGCCGTTGATGCCCATCTTGTGTTCGATCGCGCCGCAATGCAGGCCATTGCGCGCGCCGAGCGTGCCGTCAGCGTTGACCAAAAACTTGGGCACCACAAACAACGAGATGCCCTTGCTGCCCTGCGGCGCATCGGGCAGCCGCGCGAGCACCAGGTGCACGATATTCGGCGTCAGGTCATGTTCGCCGGCGGAGATGAAAATCTTCTGCCCGGTCAGGCGGTAGCTGCCTTCGGGTGCCCCTGCCACCGGCTCGGGCTTGCTGCGCAGCAGGCCGAGGTCGGTGCCGCAATGCGGCTCGGTCAGGCACATCGTGCCCATCCACTCGCCGCTGGCCAGGCGCGGCAGGTAGGTCTGGTGTTGCTCGGGGTTGCCGTGGGCCTTGATGCACTCGTAGGCGCCGCGCGACAGGCCCGGGTACATCGTCCAGGCCTGGTTGGCCGAGTTCAGCATCTCGAACAGGCATTGGTTCAGCACCACCGGCAGGCCCTGGCCGCCGTAGGCCGGGTCGCTGGTCAACGCCGGCCAGCCGCCTTCAACATATTTTGCATAGGCCTCCTTAAAGCCCTTGGGGGTTCGCACCTCGTGCGTCACCTTGTCAAGCGTGCAGCCTTCCTGGTCGCCGCTGCGGTTGATCGGGAACAGCACCTCGGCGGCAAATTTGCCGCCTTCTTCGAGCACCGCGTTGATCGTCTCGGCGTCGATCTCGGCATGCCGCGGCAGCAGCTTCAGCTCGTCGGCGACCTTGAGCAGTTCGTGCATCACGAACTGCATGTCGCGCAGCGGCGGGGTGTAGGTGGGCATGGTGGGGGCTCCAGAAAATGGATCGGATTCGGATTCGGTTTCGGTTTCGGATGCAGCCGGCGCGTCAGCGCCGCCCTGCTTTTTTGGCGGCAGCACGCGGCGTAGGCAAAGCCGCGCCGGGCCCGAGCGGGCTGTCGCCGCGGTCGTCGAGGGTGCCGGTGGTGTAGTGCGCAACGATTCTTTCGAAGCCGGCCCGCGCGCGGCCGAGCACACCGGGGATGCGCAGAAACCGCGCGTCGTGGTGCAGCGCCAGGATCAGGCCGTGGATCTCGAAGAGCATCTGCAGCGCATCGGTGTCGGGGCGCAACTGGCCTTCGGCCACCGCAATCGCGATCGCGCGCTCCAAGGCCTGATGCCAGCTGACAACCATCGCTGCCAGCGCGTCGCGCACCGGCCCCGGCCGGTCGTCGAACTCAACCGCGCCGCTGATATAGATGCAGCCTGAATCGAGCTCCATCGACACCCGCCTGATCCAGCGCTCGAACAGCGATCGCAGGCGCGGCAGGCCGCGGGCCTGCGCCATCGCCGGGAAAAAGACCTCGTCCTCGAAACGTGCGTGGTACTCGCGGATGACCGAGATCTGCAGCTCTTCGCGCGAGCCAAAATGCGCAAACACACCCGACTTGCTCATCTTCATCAGCTCGGCCAAGGCGCCGATCGACAGGCCTTCGAGCCCCATATGCGAGGCCAGGCCGAGCGCAGCGTCGAGGATCGCGGCACGTGTCTGCTGCCCCTTCGGCTGGCCTTTTTGCGCTGCCTTCGTGGCCGCAGCGTCGGCACGCGCCATGGGCGTCGTCGTGGTCGTGGTCGCGGTCGTCGTCGTCGTCGTCAGGGTCACTCGCTTCAGCCTTTCGGGGCAGCTCGGTCGAATAAATCGAACGATCGTTCTATTTTGTACACGATCGATGTCGGCCGGGTGAAACGAAAGGCTTTTTTTCTAGGGTTCAGCGCCTAGAACCGCACGCCGCGGCTCGACTCCAGGCCGATGCAGGGGGTTAACCCGCGGCACCGGACTTGATATCCTCCAAGCCGGAAGGTGTTTTTCTCCATGGACGCGCTTCAACTCGACATCTCCGGCCGCCCGCAGGCCTGGATCTCGGCCAAGGAGGCCGCGACGCTGTATGCCAGCGACGCGGTCGCGTGGACGCTCGGCGATACCTTCCGGGTCCTGCGCGGCGGCATCCAGCGCACCACCGGCCGGCAGTCGCGCATCGAAGTCCATCCGATCATCGCCGTGCGCGGCGCGGTGCCCAGCCGCGCCTGGCGGCATGAGCCGGCGCTGAGCAACCCCAAGCTGTTTGCCCGCGACCGCCATGTTTGCGCCTACTGCGGCGGCCGTTTCCACTTCGACGAGCTGACCTGCGAACATATCCAGCCGGTTTCGCGCGGCGGGCGCGACAGCTGGATGAACTGCATCACCGCTTGCCGCGGCTGCAATGGCCACAAGGGCAACCGCCTGCCCGAAGAAGCCGGCATGAGCCTGCTCTTCCTGCCCTATGTGCCCAGCCTGCACGAAGACATGATCCTGCGCGGCCGGCGCATCCTCAGCGACCAGATGGATTTTCTGCTCGCCAGCGTGCCCCGCAGTTCGCGCCTGCACGGCTGAATGTCGCGGCTCAGGATTCGTGCCAGGCGCAACGAATCTTTACCCTTGCTGACCTGCGGTCGGGCCCTGGCCGTGGCACAAAGCTGCACACTGCGCTGACGTCAACTGCGGCTCAAGCGCCGGCGTTGAATCTGGATATCTGGAGAAACCCATGAAGCGCATTCTTGTCGCCATCGCCGTCATCAGCGCGCTCGCCGGCTGCACCACGACCAGCCCCGACGTGATCAGCAAACACGACGCCAACCGCATGGCCACCGTGCTCGACGGCGTCGTGCTGTCGCTGCGCCCGGTGGTGGTTGAAGGCAATCAGAGTGGCATCGGCGCCACTGCGGGCGGCGTCGTCGGTGGCCTCGCCGGATCGTCAGTCGGCGGCCGGCGTGAGAGTGTCGCCATCGGCGTCGTCGGCGCCATCGTCGGCGGTGTCGTCGGCAATGCGGTTGAGCGCATGGGCACCCGCGAAGAAGCGGTCGAGATCCTGGTGCAGTTGAAAAACGGCGAGCGCCGTTCCATCGTTCAGGCCAAGGCCGGAGAGACGTTGGCGGTGGGCGATTCGGTGGTCATCGTGGCCACTGGCGGCAAGGTGCGCGTGACCAAGGCACCGGCGGTCACGGCGCCTGCG
>JANOKR010000039.1:0-11663 GCA_031419315.1 Betaproteobacteria bacterium | reverse complement strand
ACCTGAACCCGGAGCAATTGGCCGCCGTCACGCTGCCGGCGCAGCCGGCGCTGATCCTGGCCGGCGCCGGCTCCGGCAAGACCCGCGTGCTGACCACCCGCATCGCCTGGCTGATGCAAACCGGCCAGGTGTCGCCGGGCGGCGTGATGGCGGTGACCTTCACCAACAAGTCGGCCAAGGAGATGCTGACGCGGTTGTCGCTGATGCTGCCGGTGAATGTGCGCGGCATGTGGATCGGCACCTTTCACGGCCTGTGCAACCGCTTCTTGCGCGCGCACTGGAAACTCGCCGCGTTGCCGCAGGGCTTTCAGATCCTCGATGCGCAAGATACGGTGAGTGCGGTCAAGCGCGTGATCAAGTCGATGCAGCTCGACGAAGACCGCTTTGTCGCCAAGCAGGTCAGCCGCTTCATCGCTGGCAGCAAAGAAGACGGGCTGCGGCCGAAGGATGTCGAACTCGTCGATGAACATACCCGCAAGCTGGTGGCGGTTTACCAGGCCTATGAAGACCAGTGCCAGCGCGAAGGTGTGGTCGATTTTGCCGAGCTGATGCTGCGCACCTACGAGCTGATGCGCGACCACGAGGCGCTGCGCGAGCATTACCAGCGGCGCTTTGTGCATGTGCTCGTCGACGAGTTCCAGGACACCAACAAGCTGCAATACAAATGGCTGCAGGTGTTTGCACCGCCGGGCCGGGGCCAGGGCGTATTTGCGGTCGGCGACGACGACCAGAGCATCTACGCTTTTCGCGGCGCGCAGGTCGGCAACATGGCCGACTTCGAACGTGAGTACCGCGTCGACCATGTCATCAAGCTCGAACGCAACTACCGCTCGTTTGGCAACATTCTCGACACCGCAAATGCGCTGATCGCGCACAACCAGCGCCGCCTGGGCAAAAACCTGCGCACCGAAGCGGGGGCCGGCGAGCCGGTGCGCATCTTCGAAGCGACGAGCGACTTTGCCGAGGCGCAGTGGTTTCTTGAAGAAGCGCAAGCGCTGCACCGCGGCGGCATCGCGCGCAGCGAGATCGCCTTGCTCTACCGCAGCAATGCGCAGAGCCGGGTGCTTGAGAGCGCGCTCTTCAATGCCGGCGTGCCGTATCGCGTCTACGGCGGCTTGCGGTTTTTCGAGCGCGCCGAGGTCAAACATGCACTCGCCTACCTGCGCCTGATCGAAAACCCGAACGACGATACGAGTTATCTGCGGGTGATGAATTTCCCGACCCGCGGCATCGGCTCGCGCACTGTCGAGCTGCTGCAGGACGCCGCCCGCAGCAGCGCGCGCAGCCTGTACCAGAGCGCCGGCGCGGTGGCCGGCAAGGGCGGCGCCAACTTGGCTGCGTTCAACGCGCTGGTCGATGCGATGCGCGACACGACACGCGGTTTCACGCTGCGCAAGATCATCGAACATGTGCTCGTCGCCAGCGGCCTGGTGGACTTTTACCGCACCGAAAAAGAAGGCCAGGACCGCATCGAAAATTTGGAAGAACTGGTCAACGCCGCGGAAGCTTTCGTGACCCAGGAAGGTTTTGGCAAGGACGCGATCAGCCTGCCCGTGGACGAAAGCGCGCCGCCGCCTGAAGCCGCCACGCCCGATGCAGAAAGCGGCGAAGTGATGTCACCGCTGGCCGCCTTTTTGACCCACGCCGCTCTCGAAGCCGGTGACAACCAGGCGCAGGCCGGCAAGGACGCGATCCAGCTGATGACGGTGCATTCGGCCAAGGGTCTGGAGTTCGACGCGGTCTTCATCACCGGGCTCGAAGAGGGCCTGTTCCCGCATGAAAATTCGGCGTCCGATGCCGACGGCCTGGAAGAAGAACGCCGCCTGATGTACGTCGCCATCACGCGTGCGCGGCAGCGCCTGTACATGAGCTTCAGCCAGACCCGCATGCTGCATGGCCAGACCCGCTACAACGTGCGCAGCCGGTTTTTTGACGAACTGCCCGACGCCGGTTTGAAGTGGCTGACGCCGCGCACTGCGGGCTTCCGCTCGGGTTACGCGCAGGACTACCAGGCCGCCTGGGCGCGGGGCAGCGGGCTGCATTCGATCGTCGGCGCGGGCAAGGTGGATGCGCTGTCGCAAATGCCCGTTCCCTTTACGCCGCGCAACGATGTGGTGCAGGCGGGAAAACCGCGCCTGCGCAGCGGCCAATCGGTGTTCCACAACAAGTTTGGCGAAGGTGTCATCGTCACGCTCGAAGGCGGCGCTGCCGACGCCCGCGCGCAGATCAACTTTGGCCGCCACGGCATGAAGTGGCTTGATCTGTCGATTGCCAAGTTGACGCTGGTGGATTGAGCGCAGAGTTGATTTCAGAGGTGACGCGGCGCGGTTGGCGAGGGGCGGCGGGCGGCCATTCAGCAGTCAGTGGCGGCCGGCAGCTTCACCGCATTCCGTGATCAGCCGGAGGTCGCACCCTTACCGGCAGCGGCTTGAGTCGAACAGGCGTCGCCCGCCGCCGACCCGTAGCGCCTTGCATGCACGCGTGTCGGCGTGATCCCATACCGTGGCGATGAGCCGCTACGTTGATTCAGGCCCGCGCGAGTCGCGCGCCAGCGCCGAACAGGTTCTCGATCGGCTCGGGTCGGTGCAGCAAGAATCCTTGCGCGTAGTCGATGCCGATCTCGCGCACGCGCGCCAGAACTTCGGGCCGGTCCACGAACTCGGCGACCGTCTTGACACCCACCACCCGGGCCACGTCGACAAAGCAGCGCACGGCTGCATCGTCCAGCGGGTCGTCGATCACGTCCCGGATGAAGCTGCCGTCAATCTTCAACAGGTCGACCTTGAGTGTCTTCAGGTAGCCGAACGATGAAGCCCCCGCCCCGAAGTCATCCAACGCGATCCTCGCCCCGAGCGCGCGGACCTGCTCGATGAAGATGGCCGCATCGGCCATGTTGGTCACGGCGGCGGTCTCCGTGATCTCCAGGCAGATCCGCTGGCAGACCGAGCTGCCCGCTTCAGTCAACGTGTCGATGGCATGCCGGTGAAACGCCCGATCGCCCACCGACTGTCCTGACAGGTTGATGCACAGGGTGTCCAAGGCATTCACATCTGGCATCGCCTGGATCTGCTGCACGGCGCGCTTGAGCACCCAGCGGTCGATGCGCGTGGCCATGTGGAAACGCTCTGCCGCCGGCAGGAAGGCCCCCGGAGGAATCAGGCTGCCATCGGTGTCCAGCAGGCGGATCAGCACTTCCGCGTGCAGCCCTGTGGAGCCCTCGCCAATGGCTTCGATGCGCTGCGCATAGAGCACGAACCGGTCTTCGTCCAGCGCCTGTTCCAGGCGGGTGGCCCACTGCGTTTCGCCATGGCGTGCGCGCATGGCTTGGTCGGTGTCGAACCAGGTGTGCACGCGGTTGCGGCCCGCCTCCTTGGCCGCGTAGCACGAGGTGTCTGCCGCCTGCAGGGCTGCGGCCGTGTTGGCCCAGCGGTTGTCCACCGGCACCAGGCCGATGCTGGTGCCGATGCGGAAGCGCCGGTCGTCGTGCAGGAACCTGAATTCCTCCATGCGGTCGCAGATCTGCTGTGCCACGCGCTGGGCCTGGTCTGCCGAGCAGTGCTCCAGGATGACCGCAAATTCGTCGCCACCCAGGCGGGCCAGCGTGTCGCGCGCACGCACCGCTTCGCGCAGCAGCTTGGCCACCTGCTGCAGGAGCTGGTCGCCCACCGAATGGCCGCAGGCGTCGTTCACGAGCTTGAACTGGTCGAGGTCGATGTACAGCAGGGCGTGCTCGCTGCGTTCCTCGTGGGCCTTGTCCAGGGTGCGGCGCAACCGGGTCTCGAACTCGGCCCGGTTGACCAGGCCCGTGAGGGCGTCGTGCGTGGCGCGGTAGCTCATCTCGCCGGACAGTCGCCGCTGTTCGGTCACGTCGTGAAAGACCAGCACGACGCCGAGGACCTCGCCACTGGGGTTGCGGATCGGCGCGGCGGAATCCTCGATGCCGAATTCGTCGCCGTTGCGCGAGATGAGCACCGTGTGGCTGGCCAGGCCGACGATCTTGTCCTGTGCCAGACAGATGGCCACCGGGCTCTCGGTCGGCCGTCGGGTCTCTTCGTTGACGATGTGGAAGACCTGCACCAATGGCCGCCCGACGGCTTCGCTGGACAGCCAGCCGGTCATGCGCTCGGCCGCCGGGTTCAACCAGGTCACCTGGCTTTGCGCGTCGGTGGTGATCACGGCGTCGCCGATCGAGTTCAGGGTCACGCGCAGCAGCTCGTGCTGTTCGGCCAGGCGGGCGTTCAGTTCACGCAGCGGCGTGACGTCCCAGTCGACGCCGATCAGCTTCGTCGGTTTGCCTTGGCCGTCGGCCAGGACCCGTCCGGCGCTGTGCAGGTGATGGATGCTGCCGTCCGGCCAGACCACGCGGAAGTCGATCTCCAGCTTCATGCCTTGGGCGATGGCGTCGCGCATGGCTTGTTCCACCGCTGCCAGGTCGTCGGGGTGGACATGGCGGCCCCATGCCTGCACGGGGTCTTCGCTGCAATCGGCCGGCAGCCCGAACAGTTGATACGTGCGTGAGTCCCACCCGCGTTCGCCCGTCTGCAGGTCGCGCTCCCAGATGCCGATGCCACCGCTTTGCGTCGCCAGTGTGACGCGTTGCTGAGCGGCCTCGAGGGCCTGACGGCCTTGCACGCGCTGGGTGATGTCCTGGAAGGCGCCGAACAGCCGCACTGGCTGTCCGCCCTCGAACTCTGCGTGGCCTACCGCACGCACCCATATCCGTTGACCGCCCTGCTGGATGAAGGGCAGCTCCAGATCCCAGCCTTGACCGTCGACCATCGCCTGCGCCACGGCCGCTTCGATGACGGGGCGCGCTTGCGGCGCATAGAAGTTGATCGCTTCGGCAAGCTGGGGCTGGTAGCCGGGCTCCACGCCATGGATGCGACAGGTCTGCTCGGACCAGTGAACGCTGCCGCTGGCGATGTCGACCTCCCAGCCCCCGACCTGTGCCAGCGCGCCAGTGCGGTTCAGCAATTCCTCGCTCTTGCGCAACCGGTCTTCCTGCGCCTTGCGCGCCGTGATGTCCAGGTGGGTGCCGAACATCCACTCGGGCTTGCCGTCGGCTGTGCGACTCAGCACCCGTCCGCGCGCCAGGATCCAGACCCAATGTCCGTCGCGGTGGCGCATGCGCGCCTCGTTCTCGTAGAGTGGCAATTCGCCCGCGAAGTGGCGCTTGACGGCGGCGAGCGACTTCGCGTGGTCCTCGGGGTGCGTTTTGTCCTCGCGCAGCTTGATGGTCTGCGCGCCGAGTTCGAGGAGCGTGTAGCCGAGCATCGCCGCGCTTCGTTCGTTGAGCTGGACCGCGCCGGTCTGAACGTTCCACTCCCAGGTGCCCGCGTCGGTGCCTTCGATGATCGCTGCCAGCCGGCGGCGTTCGTTCTCGAGAGCGCGCTGCGACTGAAACCGCTCGGTGACGTCCTCCACCGAGCCCACATGGCCGGATACGCCGCCGTACTCGTCGAGCATGGGCCGCGAGACCGACCGCAGGTGGCGCACCGTGCCATCGTCATGGCGCACACGAAACTCCATGTCGAACTCGCACTTGAGCTCGGCCGTGCGCTGCCATTCGGCAAACACCGCGGCCTTGTCGTCCGGGTGAAGCGTGTGGCTCCACCCATCGCCTCTGGCGGCGTCGTCGCTGAGGCCGTAAATGGCCTGCCAGCGCGCATTGGTGTAGGTGCAGGCGCCGGCCGCATCGGTGGCGAACACACCGAACGGTGACGCCTCGCTGAGCGTGCGAAAACGGGTTTCACTGGCCGCGAAAGCCCGTGCCATGCGACGTGATTCCAGCGCCTGGACAGCGGCGATCGACAGCAGGCGCAGCGCCTCGCGCTGCTTCTCGCTCAGACGGCGGGGCACACGGTCGATCACGCACAGCGTGCCAACGTGGGCGCCGTCGCTCAGGCGCAGTGTGGCGCCGGCGTAGAAACGGATGTCAGGCGCCATTGCCACCAACGGGTTGTCGGCAAAGCGAGGGTCGGCCAGGGCATCGGGCACTTCGAAGATGCCATCGTCCAGGATCGCGTGAGCACAGAACGCCAGGTCACGGGGCGTCTCGGTCACCCCTGGCAGGCCCACATTGGCCTTGAACCACTGCCGGTCGTGGTCGATGAGGCTGACCAGCGAGATCGGGACGCCGCACACCAAGGCAGCGGTTGCCACCAGCGCATCGAACTCGCGCTCGGGCGCGGAGTCGAGGACGTCGAGCCGCTCGAGTGCCCGCAAGCGCTCGGGTTCATCGAATGGCATTGGTGCGGTCAGCATACGGCGATCTCGTTCCATGGAGTCTCCCTGATTGTGTTGCTGTGGTACTCCCTGCGGGGGCGCGAAGTGGGCTGGAATTCGGTTCCATCTTGGTGTTTCGTCTCCTGAGCACGTTTCGGCGTGAGGCCGTTGCGCATGTCCTTGGCGCGGTTCCGGTGGTCACTCTCTGGATGACAAAGCCTTCGGGACGATGAAGCGATAGTTCCATGTGCCGGCAGCGTGAGCGTCGGCCTCGCGCCAGCGAACTCGGAGGGCCTTTGGACGGCTGTGGCTCGACAGCGGCCAATCCCCCGACGATTTGCGAGCGATCGACCGCCAGGCCTTGGACCGAGGCAACCTCACCGCCTGCGCCCGCCGTCGCCGCCGACGTGATCAAGCCCCAAGCGTTGGGTCGTCAACAGCAGCGCGCCTGGCCGGCGTGACAACACGCCGGCCAAGACAACGGTCGTCAGCGACACAGCAGGCATGGGCGCCACTCAAGCCGCCCAGTTCTCGACCTTCAACCCCGGCACCCGCTGAAGCTCGTGGGTGTTGTTGCTGACCAGGGTCATGGCCAGCGCATGGGCATGGGCGGCGATCAAGGTGTCGTAGGGCCCGATCGGCGTGCCCTGGGCGGCCAGCCAGGCGCGCAGGGATCCACTCACCTCGGCCGCCAGTGCATCGAAAGGCGCGATTTCGAGCGTGGCGAGAAATCGTCGCAGGGCATCCAGGTTGCGCTGCGAGCCGGTCCGGGCGACAGCGAAGAACAACTCCGCTGCGGTGACCGACGAGAACCCCAGCCCGGCGCTGTGGAACTCGCGAAACGCGCGCAGCACTGCGCTCGGCCGTTCGTTGATGGTGTGGGGGCAGATGGCGGTGTCGAGCATGTAGCGCATCAGTGCCCCGGCTCGATGGCACCGCGCACTTGATGCGCAGGCTGCTCGCGCTGCACGCGCACGCCGGACTCGAAGCTGTCCAGTGCGTCCCGCACTGTCTGCAGGTCGGCGGGCGGTAGCGCGCTGAGCACGACCTCGTTGCCGACACGCCGCACATGGACTTCGGTGCCCTCGAAGCGGAACTCAGTGGGCAGGCGCACCGCCTGGCTGCCGCCATGGGTAAACCAGTTTGGCCAAATTCATGAGTCTTGCCCCAAAGGCCGCTGACCGTAGCGAGTACACATATCGCAGCTACTTCGGTCGGGGCCCGATGCCCCGACGTGCTCGGTTCACCAGTCCGGCACCGCCCTCCCTGAAGTCGCGCGCAACACTTGCCCGGTGCCGCCGTCGCTGTCGTTGGAGGTGCACCGCAGCGCGACGCAAGACGCGGTCGAGATCATCAGCACCGCGGGCCGCCCGACCAGGCCGGAGATATCGGGCGTGCCGAGCTCGCCAAAAAGCAGTGCGGCGACGCCGCGGGCGTGGCCATTTCCGCCGGCCGCTTCATAGAGCGCCCGGCTATCCCCCGAAAGTGGGGCGCGCCAGGCGATACCACACAGCCGAGCAAGCGCCACCTGCCGCAAACGCGTTGACCTGCGCTGCTGCCGCCAATCACAGTGCGTCCGTGTTCTCAAGGGAAGCGGCTTTGCCGGCCCCCTCGATCCCCGCGGGGGAAGTCTGGCGACAGCCGGTCTTGGGATACGCCACTCAACCCCGGGAGCCGCTTCGATGTCATCCAACACACCCGATGCTGAAGGTCCGCCGCGACACGTTGGTCTGGCGGCGGCTTGTCGGGCTGTCTTTTGGCACCGTGGTCACGCTGTCTGGCATCGGCCTGGCCCGGCGGCCGGGCAACGATCTAGACCGCGCCGGCATGGTCGCGGGCTGGACCTTCTGTCGGTCCACCGCCTTCGCACCGACCACGACCCGGCTCGACGCGCACGAGGCCGATATCGAAGTGGCGCGCCAGGCCGGCCGGGTTGGGCCGACCCTTCGTGCCGAGAACACTTTCTATCGATGCCTCACTGTCATGAAGGAGCAATCCATGTCTGCATTTCGTACCGTCCTGTGCCCGTTGCTGCTGTCGCTCGGCCTCGCCAGCGCGCCAGCGTCACAGGCCCAGTCCAACGTCTCCGATGCCAGTGCGCTGTCGTTGATGCCGGTGGCCATTTCGGTCGCGGCGCCGGCGATGCTGCTGGTCGGTGGCGTGATGCTCACGGTGGTCGCGGTTGAAGTCTCGGCCACCGGCAGCGTGTGGGTGCTCGAGCGCGCCTCCGACGGCGCTCGCGCCAGCCTGCGCTTTGCCGGCCATGTGCTGGCCGCGTCGGGCGCCGCGATCGTCGTCACTGCGGTCGCGACCGGCTGGGTTTTGTCGGCAGCGGGTGCCGCGATCGCTTTTGTGCCCAACGAGATCGGGCGCGCGTTGTTGCACAACGAACGCATCTCGCGATGAACGCCGATCGAGTCGTCGGTGTCGATGCCCGGGCGGCCGACTTCGCCTGCGGCGCTTGGTTGGAGTTGTGGCGCACGTCGGCTTGCACGCCGGCGCTGAAGCGTTTGATGCGTTTCATCTTCGTGGCCGCGGTGGCCGCCGCCGTCACGCTGCCAGCGCAAGCCGGCCGGCCTTGTGAAGAGCAGCCTGCCACGGTGGCCGCGGTCGAGCGTGGCATGGCCTTGGCGGCGACCACTGCGGCGCGGCTCGACGCCACCGGCGCGCAGGTGGTGGTGCTGGCCCGCGCTGGCCAAGACTTGTCGAAGTGGGGCCTGCGCTGGTCGCATCTGGGCCTGGCCTATCGGGTCGGTGATGGTGTCGACAGCCAATGGCGTGTGGTGCACAAACTCAACCACTGCAACACCGACCGCGCCGAGGTCTATCGGCAAGGCCTGGGCGAGTTTTTCCTCGATCGCCCGTTCCGTTACGAGGCCGCATTTGTCGAGCTCAGCGCCGACGTTCAAGTGCGGCTGCTGCCGGTGCTGCGCGACAACGCCGCCGTCGTGCAGTGGCATGAACCGCGCTACAACATGCTCGCCTACCCATGGGCACCGCGTTACCAGCAGAGCAACCAGTGGGCGCTCGAAACGCTGGCCGGTGCGATGGACCAAGACGCCCGCACGCGCAAGCAGGCGCAGGCCTGGCTGCAACTGCGCGGCTATGAACCGACGACGCTGCGCATCGGCGCGCTGACCCGTCTGGGCGCGAACGTGACCCGCGCGAATATCGCTTTTGACGACCACCCGAACAGCAAACGGTTCAGTGACCGCATCGAAACCGTGACCGTCGATTCAGTCTTCCCTTGGCTCGTCAGCAACGGCTTTGCCGAGCGCGGGCCGGTCATCGTCAGAGCCCAATAATCAGTTCGGAGGACACCCCATGCACGACCCGCACCCGAGCCCGCATCCGCATCCGCATCCGCATCCGCATCCCCACCCGAACCAGTTTGCGCTGCTGACCCAACGACGCTTCGCACCCTTCTTCTGGACCCAGTTTCTCGGCGCTGCAAACGACAACCTGTTCAAGTTCGCGTTCACGGTGTTGGTCACCTACCAGATCCAGGTCGCCTGGATGCCGCCGGCGCTGGCCGGCTTGGTGATCGGTGCGTTGTTCATCCTGCCGTTTTTATTGTTCTCGGCGTCCAGCGGGCAGCTCGCCGACAAATACGAAAATGCGCTGCTGATCCGCTTCGTCAAGGGGCTCGAGATCGGCATCGCGCTCGTCGCCGCCTGGGGCTTCTTGACGACAAATGTGTTCGTGCTGCTGGCCTGCGTCTTCTTGCTCGGCTTGCACTCGACACTCTTCGGGCCGGTGAAGTTTGCCTATCTGCCGCAGCATCTGTCGGAGCGCGAACTCACTGGCGGCAACGGCATGGTCGAGATGGGCACCTTTGTTGCCATCTTGCTCGGCAACGTCGTGGGCGGCCTGCTGATCGCGTTGCCGGCAGTCGGTGCCGCCGCGGTCGGGCTGAGCTGCTTTGCGCTGGCGTTGATCGGGCGCACGACGGCGCAGTTTGTGCCGGTCTCACCGGCCACCGACCCGGCGTTGAAGATCAATTGGAACCCGGTCAGCGAAACCATGCGCAACCTTCGCCTGGCCCACGGCAACCTGGTGGTCTTTCGTTCGCTGCTCGGCATTTCCTGGATGTGGTTCTTCGGGGCCGTTTTTCTGGCCAACTTTCCGGCCTTCGCCAAGGATGTGCTGCATGGCAACGAGCAGGTCGCGTCGCTGCTGCTGGTCGTCTTTTCGATCGGCATCGGCACCGGTTCGTTGCTGTGCGAGGTGCTGTCGCGCCGGCATGTCGAGATCGGCCTGGTGCCGCTGGGGGCGATCGGCATGAGCGCGTTTGCGATCGACCTCTATTTCGCCTCAAACGCGCTGCCGGCCAGCGGCGTGCAGACCCTGGCGCAATTCATCAGCCAGCCCGCACATTGGCGGGTGCTCGCCGACCTCGCCCTGCTGTCGCTGTTTGCCGGCCTGTACAGCGTGCTGATGTACGCGCTGATCCAGCTGCGCAGCCAGCCGACACATCGCGCCCGCATCATCGCGGCGAACAACATCCTGAACGCGCTGTTCATGATCGCCAGCTCGGTCATCGCCGGCGCGATGTTGTCGTCGGGCTTCACCGTGCCGCAGGTCTTCTTGGCAGTCGGGCTGGCGAATGTGGTGGTCGCGTTTTATGTCTTCATGCTGGTGCCCGAATACCTGCTGCGCTTCTGCGCCTTTGTGCTGTCGCGCCTGGTCTATCGCTTCCGCGTTGATGGTGATCAACATATCCCGGCGCAGGGCGCAGCGATCCTGGTCTGCAACCACGTGAGCTTTGTCGACGCGGTGCTGCTGATGGCCGCCAGCCCGCGGCCGATCCGCTTCATCATGGACCACCAGATCTTCAAGACGCCGGTGCTCGGTGCGATGTTCCGCCTGGCCAAGGCGATTCCGGTGGCGTCGCAGAAGTCCGACCCGGCGATCTACGAAAACGCCTTCATCCAGGCCCGCCGCGTGCTCGACGACGGCGACCTGCTGTGCATCTTTCCAGAAGGCAGCCTGACGCCCGACGGCAGCCTGCAGGCCTTCAAAGGCGGCGTGATGCGCATCCTTGAGACCCAGCCGGTGCCGGTGATCCCGATTGCGCTGAACAACCTGTGGGGCTCGTATTTCTCGCGCGCCCAAAACGGACGCGCGATGGCGCGGCCTTTGCGCCGCGGTCTGTTCAGCCGCGTCGGGCTATCGGCCGGCCCGGCGCTTGCACCCGGCCAGGCGAACTTGGAGACGATGCGCAACGGTGTGCTGGCGCAGATGCGCACGGCGTGAAGGGCGGCGGTCGGCCATGTGCAGACGGTCCCGAAAGGCCGGTATCTGGCACGCCGGCTCATTGATCTCACGGTGCAGGCCAGAGAAGGTCGGTCACCAAGGCGATAGCCTCGTTCGCTCGCTCTCCCTGACTGCGCGACTGGCAGTGCGTTTGAACGACTCGTGCGCATGGCGTGGAGCCG
>JANOKR010000038.1:0-5852 GCA_031419315.1 Betaproteobacteria bacterium | reverse complement strand
GCGTGGCGCGTGGTGCGGCCGGCTGCGTGACCGACGGCCTGGTGCGCGACGTGAAGCAGATCCGCGAGATGCGCTTTGCGGTGTTCTGCGGCGGCATCGGGCCCCTCGACACCAAGGGCCGCGCGCGCATGGTCGAGCGCGACGTGCCGGTGATGTGCGCCGGCGTCACCGTGCGCCGGGGGGACCTCGTGTTCGGCGACGTCGACGGCGTGGTCGTCATCCCGCAAGCGGTGGAGCAGGAGGTCGTGCGCCTTGCGCTCGAAAAAGTCGCGGGCGAGAACCAATCGCGCGAGGCGCTGCAGCAAGGGGAAAAGCTGGCCGACGTCTTCCGGCGGCTGGGGATCCTGTAGCCGGCGCCGACTGGCTGGAGCGCTCAAGTTTGCCGCGCACGATCGGGCGGTGCTTCGGGCGTTGCTTCGGGCCTTGCTTCGGGCCGCAGCGCTGTCGAAGCCTCTGCCGCGAACGCAGCGCAAGCGCAGGAAAACAAGCCCGCGCCGATGCGCGCCAGCCCGTTCACGCCGATCAGCGCGGCAGCGAATACGGCGAGCCGGTCGGCCCTGAACGCGGCGCACAAAAAAGCCGCAAAGGCCAGGTGCATGAGCCCCGTCGGCACGAAGCCGGTGTAACGCATGATGGATGCGGTCGCACTGCCGCGCTCGCCGAGCTCGCTGATGTATTGCGTGACGTGGCTGAATTCCGGCCGCAGGCTGGCGCTGAAGACGATCGCGAAGGCCCACAGCGGCAGGGCGGCCATGCCGGCGACGATGGCGAACTTGTGCAGCGGCGGATACGCCCTCGCAGCCTAACGCAGCTCGAAGCCCATCCTCGGCAAAGACGATCTGCGGCCTGCACTTGTCGAGTGGTTCGAGGGCCGCGTTGCCGGGCCTGGGCTGGCGCGCAAGGGGGGACAATTCACAAGATGGAGATTCGCAATCAAGCCCTGCTGGCTTTGAGCCTGGACGACCCGGCCCAAAAGGTGGCAGCGACACAGGCTGCGTGGTCGACCTGGGTCGACACAGCGGCCGGCGCTGGCGGCGCAAAAGATGCCAAAGGCCAGCAGCGCTTGCTGCTCGATATTGATGCCCGCTTGCAGCCGACCAGCCCCTTGCCCGGCCGGCCGCCAAGGCCCGAACTGGTCGCCGCCAAAAGCGTGCCGCGGCGATCGCCCTACACCCCCGAAGGGCGTGCGGCGCTGCTGCATTCGGTCGCGCATATCGAGTTCAACGCGATCAACCTGGCGCTCGATGCGGTCTGGCGTTTTGCCGGCATGCCGGCCGACTATTACCGCGACTGGCTGCGCGTCGCGGCTGAAGAAGCCAATCACTTCAGCCTGCTACGCGAGCATTTGCAGTCGAGCCTCGGCCACGATTACGGCGACTTCCCGGCGCATGACGGGCTGTGGTCGATGACCCAGAAAACCGCCGGTGACATCACCGCCCGCATGGCCCTGGTGCCACGCACGCTCGAAGCGCGCGGGCTCGACGCCACACCGCCGATGCAAGCCAAACTGGCCGCTGCCGGTGACCCCCTTGCGGTGGAAATCCTGGCCGTGATCCTGCGCGACGAAGTTGGCCATGTCGCGATCGGCAACCACTGGTACCGCTGGCTTTGTGATCGCGACGGGCTCGACCCGGTCGCGCACTACGCGGTGCTCACCGCCCGCCACGGCGCGCCGCGGCCGCGCGCGCCGTTCAATTTCGACGCCCGCCGGCGCGCCGGTTTTACGGCTGACGAACTCGCCGCGCTGGACGATCCGCGCTGATCCGGCCGCTGCGACGCGCCATGCCTATCCCCGGGTTGCCCGGGGTTCACGAGCGCTCGCTGAGCGGATAGCGTGGAGCGTCACGTGACAACCGCAGGCAACCGCAGACACCCGCCATGGCCTTCCTGAATCAGTCAGCGATTTGCACCCGAGACGACCTGGCGCGCTTTGAGGCCGAGATGCCTCTCGAACAACGCCTGCCCGAACGCAGCGTGCTCGACGTCTTCATCCACAGCGCGGCGCGCCAGCCCGAGCGCATGGCGCTGACGATGCTGATGACCGGGGCGCCCGACGAGCAGCCGCGTCGGGTCAACTACCGCCAACTGCTCGGCATGATCCGGCAAGCCGCGAATCTCTTCGCCAGCCTCGGCGGCAAACGCCCCGGCGTGGCTTACATGCTGCCGAGTCTGGTCGAGACCCACGCCACGCTGTGGGGCGCCGAGACCGCGGGTTACGCGGTGCCGATCAACTTCCTTTTGCAGCCTGAACATATCGCCGCGCTGCTCAAGGCTTCGGGCGCACACATCCTGGTCGCGTTGGGCCCGCACCCGGTGCTGGATATCTGGCAGAAGGCGCTGGCGTTGCGTGATCAGGTCCCAGGGCTGACGCTGCTGCGCGTGGCGCCACCGGGCACCGCGGCTGAAGCAGGTGTGCTCGACTTTCATACCGCACTGGCCGCCCAGCCCGACGACCACCTGGTCTTCGGCGAGCCCGGCCGCGATAGCGACGTCGCGGCCTACTTCCACACCGGCGGCACCACCGGCACGCCCAGGCTGGTGGCACACACCCATCGCGGCCAACTCGTGGCGGCGCTGGGCGGCGCGGTGCTGGGCGATATGCGCGCGACCGACATCCTCACCGCGACGCTGCCGCTGTTCCACGTCGGCGGCACGATCTACAGCAGCCTGTCGGCGTTCATGGCCGGCATGGGCCTGCTCGTGATGTCACCCGGCGGCTTGCGCAACCCGGCGATGGTGCAGGGCTTCTGGCGCCTGGTCGCGCAGTACGGCGTCACGCGTGTGGGGGCAGTGCCGACCTCGATCGGCGCGGTGCTGGAGGTGCCGCTGGCTGGCGCCGATATCAGCGCGGTGCGTGCCGGCTTTACCGGCGCGGCGTCGATGCCGCCGGCGCTGGGCGAGCGCTTTGCCCAACTCACCGGCCAGCGCATGCACGAGGTCTACGGCATGACCGAAGCCTCCGGCCTGATCGCCATCCACACCCTCGATGACGAAGGCGGCTCTGGCTCGGTCGGCTGGGCCTTGCCGTACACCGAAGTGGTGGTTCGCGAGTTGCAAGCCAGCGGCGAGCTCGGGCCGCCCTGCGCTGCCGGCGAGATCGGTGTCATCACCGTTCGCGGGCCGCATGTCTCGCCGGGCTATCGCAATCCCGAGCATGACGCCGGTGTCTTCATCAACGGCGTGCTCAACACCGGCGACCTCGGTTACCTTGATGAGCATGGCCGCATCCATATCGCCGGCCGCGCCAAGGACCTGATCATCCGCAGCGGCCACAACATCGACCCGTTGATGATCGAAAACGCGATGGCCACGCACCCCGCGGTGGCGCTGGCCGCCGCGGTGGGCATGCCCGACAGCTATGCCGGTGAACTGCCGGTCTGTTATGTCGCGCTCAGGCCAGGCGCGAGTGCCACCGAAGACGAACTGCACGACCATGCCCGGCAAACGATCGGCGAGCGTCCCGCGTGGCCAAAGCAGATCCACATCATCGATGCGATACCGCTGACGTCGGTCGGCAAGATCTACAAGCCGCAGCTGCGCTGCGATGCCGCAGCGCGCCTGGTGCGGCAGGTCGTCTGCGAGCAGCTCGGTCTGCCTGATGCACAAGTCAATGTCAGCGAAGGCGGCCGGCGCGGCATGCGTGTCAGCGTGACCCTGCCCGAGGCAGCACGGCACGCCGCCCCGGCGGTAGAGCAGGCGCTTGCGGCCTATCTGTTCGAGACCCTCGTGACCGTCGCCTGAGCGGCCCGCCAGCCGGCGCAACCACCCCACCATCCAGGAGAAGAGAAATGCCCCTCGCAGTCGGCGTGCTCGCTTTTTACGGCGCTTTGGTGGTCTGGATCGGCCTGCTGCTGGTTGGCCTGAAACGACGCTCCTATGCGCCCTTCCTGGTCTTTGGCGTCGCGCTGCTGGTGGTGCTGAATGCGCGCTACGCGATCGACGGTGCACCGGCGTCGATCGCATTTTTCATCGGCATCTACGACGTGCTGCACAACCTCGGCGTCAGCGACGCCGCAACGACCGCCGCGCTCGCCACCTGCCCCGACAACCAATGCTCGGTCTGGGGCGACCGCTACCTGACCCATCCCTCTTGGGGCGTGGCTTTCTACGAACGTTTTGCGCAAGGCCCAGCGCTGCGCACGAACCTGCTCTACGGCCACATCTTTTTCAACTCGCTGGCCTTTGTGCTGATGACGGTGCAGCTCTTTCGCCCCGGCAACGGCAGCCACCGCAAGCAGCATCGTGTGCTCGGTTATGCATCCATCGTGTCGTTGACGATCGGCGTGGTCTGCGCCTGCGTGCTGGCCTCTGAACATGGCTCGGTGGCCAGCTACGGCGGCAATCTTTCGGTGCTCGGGTTCTGGTTCATGGCCGCCTGTGTCTACGCCTGTGCCGTGATGGGCATCGTCAGCATCCGCCGACGCGACTTCACATCTCATCGCACCTGGATGATTCGTTACGCCGGGTCGATGTGGGGCGCGTTCTGGCTGTTTCGGGTGATGGAGTTTGTGCTCGGCCCCTTGCTGCGCAATATCGACTCGGCGTCGCTGTTGATCTGCATCTGGTTCTCGGCGCCACTGGGCATCGTGCTGGCTGAACTTATCCGCCGACGTGCCGACCGCGCCGCGGCGGCACCCGTTCGAAACCCATTGATAGGCGCCACCGCAGCGCGCTGACCAGGCGCCCTAGCCGCCGTATTGCGGCCCTTACGATGGCGACGGCCTGCGCAGGATCCAGACCATGTAACCCGCGAAGACCAGCCCGCAGGCGACGAATACGATCACCTGAGCGCTTGGCTTTAGCGTCGGGACGAGCGCGAACAAGACCGCGAACGGCGCACCGCCGATGGCCGTGGACAGCAGGTTTTCACTGACGCGGGTCTGGCGGCTGAACAGCCCCAGTGCATACGACAGCACATCCACCGGGAAGGTCATGCGCAACAAGACCAGCGAGGCGATGCGGTAGCTAGGATGGATCAAGCGGTCGATATCCGCGTGGCGATTCACCGACGGGAAGTGGCGCAGGATCAACGGGCGGGCGTGGCGGCCGAGCATGAACGACAGCCCCGCCCCGGCGACCCAGCCGGCGAGCAGCAACAACGCCGTCCAGACGGGGCCCCAGGCGAGCACCGCCATCGGCACCAGCGGCAGATTGGTCAGTACGGGCACCAGCACGGCGATGATCGTGGTGACAAAAAAGACCAGTACCGCCAGGCGCGGGTAGTCGTGCAGCATGCCCTGGATCGCGGCGGCGAACTGCCGCTCCAGCAGCAGGGCCACGATAAAGAGGGCCAGCACCCAGACGCCCCCGAGCATCGGCCGCAGCAGGTCACCCCCGGTGAAGGTGGGTCGCAAGGTGTCGGCGGGTTCGGGCATGAAGTGGCGTCGTCAGTGGCGAGGTACGCAGCCATCATCATTGGCTGATATCGGCCGGGCGCTGACAATGCGCCGATGAATACCGACCTGCGCCTGCACAGCCCGGCTGCCGAGCGCAACCGCGAACCGATCGCCGCCGCATTGTCGCGTCTGCTGCCGGCGCAGGGCTTGGCCCTGGAAATTGCCAGCGGCACCGGCCAGCACGCCGCGTACTTGCAAGCGGCCCTGCCCGGCTGGCGCTGGCAGCCCAGCGACGGCGATGTGCGCTCTCTGGCGTCGATCAGCGCGTGGTGCGTGGGCTGCGCCAACGTGTTGCCACCGCTGCACCTCGATGTGCTGGCGGATGCGCGTGGCGATGCGCGTGCCGATGCGTGTGCCGATGCCTGGGCCGGCGTTCCGGCGCGCGTCGATGCGGTGTACTGCGCCAACCTGCTGCACATCGCGCCGTGGGCCGCCTGCGCCGCGCTGATGCGGGGT
>JANOKR010000037.1:0-11630 GCA_031419315.1 Betaproteobacteria bacterium | reverse complement strand
AGCCGCCGGCGCGGTGCGCGACGCCGTCGATGGTGCGGCACTGGCCGCGCTGATCGGCTGCGGTGCTGACCAGCTAACGGCGAGCCTGCACGGCACCGGATTGCAGCCGCCGCTGCACGCGATCAAGGTCACCGGCGCGCTTTTCCACACCCAGGGCGGGCTTGATATCGACGCCAATTGCCGCGTGCTGCGCGAAGACGGCTCAGCGCTGCCCAACCTGCTTGCCGCGGGCGGCGCTGCGCGGGGTGTGTCGGGCAATGCGGTGTGGGGTTATCTGTCCGGCAACGGGCTGCTGAGCGCGGTCGCCGGGGGTGCCATCGCGGCCGAGACCGCGATCGCAAAACTGTCGGAGAAACCATGACGCTGAAGACCCGCCTGACCGAGCCGCGGCCGCTGCTGGCCCCAGGTGTCTACGACGCGCTGTCGGCATTGATTGCCCACCAAACCGGCTTCGAGGCGTTGTACCTTTCGGGCGCGTCGATCGCCTACACGCGCCTGGGTTGGTCAGACATCGGGCTGACGACTTTCAGCGAGGTCGAAGAGACGCTGGCGCGCATCACCGAACGGGTGCCGACGCCGGTGATCGTCGACGCCGACACCGGTTTTGGCAACGCGCTGAATGTGCAGCGCACGGTGCGCGGTTTTGAGCGCGCCGGTGCGGCGATGATCCAGCTCGAAGACCAGACATTCCCCAAACGCTGCGGCCATCTCGATGGCAAGACGGTGGTGCCGGTGGCCGAGATGTGCGGCAAGCTGCGCGCCGCGCTCGACGCGCGCCGCAGTGCGCAGACCCTGATCCTGGCGCGCACCGACGCGGTGGCGATCGAAGGGCTTGATGCGGCGCTCGATCGCGCCGAGGCGTACCTGCAATGTGGCGTCGATGCGCTGTTCATCGAAGCCTTGCAGTCCCCGGCGCAGATGGCCGCGGCCTGCGCGCGTTTCGCGCATCGCTTGCCGCTCTTGGCAAATATGGTCGAAGGTGGACGCACGCCGCTGCGCAGCGCGGCCGAACTCGGCGCCATCGGCTTCAGGATCGTGATCTTTCCGGGCGGCACCGCGCGCGCGGTGGCGCATACCCTGGTCGGTTATTACGCCAGCCTGCAGGCCCAGGGCAGCACCGCGGCCTGGCGCGATCGCATGCTCGACTTCGACGCGCTGAATGGGCTCATCGGCACGCCTGAGTTGCTGGCGAATGGCAAACGGTTTGAATGAGCCTGCGCGTCTTGTGTGCGTGCCGGCCCACTGGCCGCGGCGGTTGCGCCAGAATCCAGGACGGATGCGCCGTGAGCGCCAACAAGGAGAAGCAGCATGGTGTTTTTGATCCTCGGCCTGATCATTTTTCTGGGCCTGCACTCGGTGCGCATCGTCGCCGACGACTGGCGCACGGCGCAGATCGCAGCGCGCGGCGCAAACACCTGGAAGGGGCTGTACTCGCTGGCCTCAGCGGTGGGCCTGGGCCTCATCGTTTGGGGTTACGCCAGCGCGCGCGGGCAGCCGGCGGTGCTCTGGGACGCGCCGACCTGGGCGCGGCATCTGGCGCCGCCGCTGACGTTGGCGGCGTTCATCTTCCTCGCGGCGGCCTACGTGCCCCGCAACAGCATCAAGGCGCGGCTGCACCACCCGATGGTGCTCGGCATCAAGGTCTGGGCCTTTGCGCATCTGCTGGCCAACAACACGCTTGCCGACCTGCTGTTGTTTGGTGGATTTTTTCTTTGGGCGGTGTTCAATTTCCGCTCGGCACGCGGGCGTGATCGCGCTGCCGGTACGGTCTATCCCGCCGGCACGCTGGCCGCCACGCTGTTGGCGGTGGCCGTCGGCATCGGGGCCTGGTTGGTCTTTGCGGCCTGGTTGCACCGCTTGGTGATCGGCGTGCCGGCTTTTCGTTGAAACCGCGGGGATCGGTGCTGGATCGCAGCTTGATGCGCCTCTGATCCCCCGGGCGGCTCCCCCGCACGGGTGCCCTCTTCGTCGCCGCCGTCGGGGTGATGGTCGCGCGACGTGCTGAAGCGGAGCATTCGGTCATGGCCTGCATGGGCAGGCGCTTCGACTGAATGGAGACCCGCGATGACAACGCTGCGTTTTACCTTCTCCGCTTTTTGCAGAACCCAACCGCCGACTCGGCGGCGCGTACCTGTGGCGGTGCCCGACCTCACGCCGACCGTGGTCGCCGACCCCGCTGACGATGCCGATACCGGCCCCGCCACCGGCTGTGGTTGGTTCGATTCCAGCTGGCACCTGCAACACGGCCTGCAGATCACCGAACTCGAGACCAGCGATGCGGCGCTGCCGCTGGGCTGGTGGCTGGCCTGGCAGGCCGCGCCTCAGCGCGCGCTGGTCCTCGCCGCGGCGCGTGAAGCCAGCCCTTCGGCGCTGCGCTGAGCGTGCCAGGCGTGGTGCATCTGGGCGCGGGTGTAGGGCAGCGGCCGGCCGGAGGCGGCCAGCGACAGCTGCGTCACGAGGTCGTGGCTGCGTGAGCGCGGGGCCCACGACGGCGTCGCCAGAAACCAGATCAAGATCAAAACCGGTGCCCACATCGGAAAGCCGCCACCCACCCCGTGGCGCCAGATCACGGCCAGCGTCGCCGCCGCCGCGGCCAGGCCGAGCCCGCCGCCAAGCAGCGCGTCGGCCGGCGAATGGGCGCGCACTTTCACGCGCGAGACGGCGATGACCAGCGCCAGCAGCACCCCTGCCGCGGCGGCAAAGTAGGCCGGCCCGCGGCGCCCGGCGATCACCGCCAGCAGCACTGGCCAGACCACAAACGCAAACATCGCGTGGCCCGAGATCCCGGTGTAGTCCCATGGCGCAAAGCCGGCTTCGTAGCCAATAAAAGCGACTTTGCTGACTGTGGTCAGCGCCGCGGCGACGAGCATGCTGAGCAGCCACACCAAGGCGCCGAGGCGGCCGTCGTTGGGGACGTCGGTGCGGATGTCGTGACAGCCCTGCACCGACGCCGGCATCGCTTTCGGCACGCGCCGGGTCATCCAGGCGGCGGTGAGCAACATCACCGGCAGCAGGATCTGGGCTTCGCCCAGGCGGGTGATCAGGCCCCAGGCGGGGTTGGCGGCAGTCGACAGGAGCATTGGGGCGGGTCGGGCTGGCAAGGGCGCCGCGCGCCCGTGGAATTGAGCGGTCGATGCTAACGGCAGCGCGTGACGGACAACGTAACCGAATCCTGGCATCCGTCTCATCGGCCCGGCAAGCCGTTCATCGTCCACGTTCGGCGCTTCGTCGCAGTGCGCTGGCGGGGCCAGAGGGCGCGTCCTACAGTGCATCCATCGACGAACCCAACGCCGCACCTGACACCCCAAACGCGACGCTGCAAGACACCGACACCGAAACCGACACCGACACCGCTTAAGCAGCCACCAACCTCAAGGCAACCAGATCATGAATACGACCCTCACCACCCGTCTGGCCTCTTTTGGTTTTGCCGCCCTGCTCACTGTGGTGATGCTCGCTGGCATCAATGGTCTTGCCGTCAGCGACGCCCCGGCCAGCACGCTGGCACGCAGTGCCGCTGCGGCCCAGGCGTGATCGCCGACCTCATTGCAGGTCAAGTTTCAGGCTTGATGCACCGCGGCCCTGAGCCGCGCTGCTGCTGACTGCGATCCGCTCCGATTTCTCCGCTTCTCCTGCACTTGCCCCGGCTCCGGCCGGGGCTCTTTTTTGTCGGTTGCAATTTGCTGCGCTCGCGCCCGGCGTGTTGCAGCGGGCGTGGCATCCTCGGTGCTGCAGCACAGTGCTTGCGCGCAGGCGCGCCAGGAGGATCGACGATGAGTTTCAAGACGGGTTGGACCACAAGCCGGCGGTTGATGCTGGGGTCTGCTGCGCTGCTGCTGGGTACGCTCGTGGCCTGCGGCGGCGGCGCCGACCGCAGCAAGGCCAACCTTCGTTTCATCAACGCCAGCAGCGGTTATGCGGCGCTGGACCTGTTCGTCGATGACAAGCGCCGCTTCGAGTCGATCGGCTATGGTGAATCGGCGACCTATGTCGAGACCGAGCCCGATCAGATGGCCAGCGCCATCCATCGTGCCGGCTCGGCGAGCCCGCTGCTGACGCTGGCGCCGGTGGTGGCCAAGGACCAGCACTACAGCGTGCTGGCCTACGGCCGTGAAGGTGCGCTGGCGTCGCTGCTCATCGACGACAACGCCGAAGCAGCTGACAGTGGCAAGGCCAAGCTGCGCGTCGTCAACGCCGCGCCCGATGCTGGCGAGCTGGACGTCTACCTCACCGGCGCCAACGAGCCGCTGACCGGCGCGGTGCCACTGCGTGCCAGCGTCAAGGTGGGGGTGCTGAGCGAATTTTCGACGCTCAACAGCGGCGACTGGCGTTTGCGCATTACCGGCGCCGGCGACAGGAAAGACCTGCGCCTGGACCTGACCGGCATCACCCTGGCCAGCCGCCAAGTCAGCACGCTGGTCGTCACGCCGACCACCGGCGGCGTGCTCGTGAATGCCTTGATGCTCAGCCAGCAGGCAGCGATCACGCGGCACCCGGTGCAGCACGCCAGGGTGCGCGCGGCAGCGCCGAATGCCGGCACGATGCAGGTGCTGGTGCGGGGCGTGCCGCTGCTCAACGCGGTGGCGGCGCCGGTGGTCAGCGACTACCAGCTGCTGCCGGCGGGTGAACAGCCGGTGACGGTGTTGATCAACGGCACGCCGCTGGCCTTGCCCAACGTCACGCTGGCCGCCGGCACCGAGTTGACGCTGCTGGTCTACACCGACCGCGGCGTGCCGGCGGCGGTTTGGTTGACCGACGACAACCGGCCGTCGGTGTCGGCATCACAGGCCAAATTGCGCCTCGTGCATGGGCGTGACGGTTTGGTCGGCGCGCTGTCCGCGAAGGTCGACTTCCTGCCGGTTCCGGGCGAGGTCACCCTGCCCGGCGTGAGTGCCTACACAACCGTCGTCGCACGTGACGGCGCGCGCATCACGGTGTCGCAGGCCGGCGATGCGGCGCCGGTTTTCGAGGCCACCGACCAGACTTTTGTGGCCGGCGCGGTCTACAGTGTGTTTGTCATCGAAGGCGTGGCGCCGGCGGCGGGATTTTTGCGCCGCGACCGCTGACCGCGGCGGTGGTTGCGGCGCTCACAAGGAGAAGAGATGAAAGCGATCTGGAACGGCGAAGTCATCGCCGAGAGCGACGATACGGTGGTCGTCGAGGGCAACCACTATTTCCCCGAGAGCGCGCTCAAGCGTGAGTTCACGACCTTCAGCAACCACCGCACCGGCTGCCACTGGAAGGGCCAGGCGCATTACCTGAGCCTGTTTGTGCGCGGCGAGATGAACCTCGAGGCGGTTTGGTTTTATCCCGAGCCGAGCGAGGCCGCGCAAATGGTCAAGGGGCGCGTCGCCTTCTGGAAGGGTGTGCAGATCAGCGATTGAGGCGCTGCGCCGAACGCGCGCTGCGATCAACGCGACAGCCACCCAGGCGTTTGACAGCGCTACGACACCAGGCGCCCGGCGCGAAAGTCGTCGACCGCCTGGTGCAGTTCGGCGTTGGAGTTCATCACAAACGGGCCGTGCTGGGCGATTGGCTCGCCCAGCGGCTGGCCGGCGATGAGGATCGCCCTGGCGCCCTGCGCGCCGGCGATCAAGCGCACACCGTCGCTGCCCGGCGTATTGGCCAGGATCGCCATGCGTAGGCGCGGCACGTCGGTGCCGGCGATCTCCAGCGCGCCGCGGTAGACATAGACAAAGGCGTTGTGGGTGGCCGGCAACTGCTGCTCGAATGAAGCGTTAGGTTCCAGATGCAGGTCGAGGTAAGTCGGCGCCGTGGCCTCGCGCTGCATCGCGCCTTGCACGCCCAGCGCGGCCCCGGCGATGACACGCACCAGCGCGCCTTCGCTGTGCACCTCGGGCACTTCGGCGGCCGGGATATCGCGGTACCAGGGTGCGCACATCTTGTCGCGCGCGGCTAAGTTGAGCCAGAGCTGGAAGCCTTCCATGCGGCCATCGGCCTGCTCGGGCATTTCGCTGTGGATGACACCGCGGCCGGCGGTCATCCACTGCACGCCGCCGCTTTGCAGCAGGCCGGCATTGCCCGCCGAGTCGCGGTGCTGCATGCGGCCTTCGAGCATGTAGGTGATGGTCTCGAAGCCGCGGTGCGGGTGGTCGGGAAAGCCGCCGATGTAGTCGCCAGGGTTGTCGGTGCCAAAAGCATCGAGCATCAAAAACGGGTCGAGCCGGCGTTGCAGGTTCTGCGTCAGCACGCGCACGAGCTTGACGCCGTCGCCATCACTGGTGGCCTGGCCGGCAACCAGCCTTTCGACATTGCGCGGCTGGTTGAGGCGGGGGCTGGCGAGGGTCGGGTTGGCGCTGTTCATGGCCGGCACTTTAATGGCTTGCGTGCCGGCCGGCGTTGCGCCGTACTGCACGCGGCGTTCAGCGCTACGCTCTTGTGCATGGAGACCCGCGCGATCGTTGTCGCTTCCGCTGCTGCCCGCGTCAGCACCCTGCACCAGCGCCGCCTGCGCGAGATCTGGCGCTCGGCGGGCTGGCCTTGCCAGGACCTGGTCGAGGTCGAGCTGCTCGCCGCCGGCCTGCTCGAGCGGCTGCGCAACGCGGCTGGCCACGAGACCTTGCGGGTCACCGAAGCCGGCGTGGCGGTGCTCGCCGCAACGCTGCAGAAAAATCGCGCCGCGCGTGATGCCCACGAGGCGCTGGTCGGCCGGGTCGCCACCGAGATGCAGCGTGCCGGGCGGGTGGTCTGGCGGGCGTTGAGCCTGCGCGCGCCGCTGACGGCCGAAGACGGCACGACGGGCTGGGCGATGGCGATGCCGGACGTTTTTTCGATCCGCCACACGACGGTCGAAGACTATGTCGAGCCGATCGTCCACGAGATCAAGGTGCGGCGCGCCGATTTGCAGTCCGACCTGCGCAACCAGAACAAGCGGGTCGCCTATCTGGCCTCGGCCAGCCAATGCTGGTACGTGCTCAAGGCCGGCATCGCTAAAGCCGACGAAGTGCCGACTGAATGTGGCGTGATGTTTGCGCTGCCCGACGGCAGCCTGGAGGTCGCGCGGCCAGCACCCAAGCGCGCGATGCGCCTGCCGTTTGCGACCTGGATGGTGCTCGCCCGCGCGACGCCCGAGCCAGGGCTGGACGACGCCGCGCAAGGCTGGCTGGGTGCGCCGCCGGCGTGACCGGCGGCGGCACCAGCCCGCCGGTCAGGCCTTGGGTTTTTCGTAGGCGTTGTGCAAATCGACCGGCTTTTTGGAGCGCTTTCGCATGTGGATATTGAGCATCTCGACGCCCAGCGAAAAGGCCATCGCGAAGTAGACATAGCCTTTGGGCACATGGTGGTTGAAGCCTTCGGCGATGAGCACCACACCGACCACCACCAGGAAAGTCAGCGCGAGCATCTTGATCGTCGGGTGCTCGCTGACAAAGCGGCCGATCGGGCCCGCGAAGACCATCATCAGCGCGACCGAGACGATGACCGCGGCGATCATCACGCGCACATCGTCGACCATGCCCACCGCGGTGATGATCGAGTCGAGCGAGAACACCAGATCAATGACCATGATCTGCATGATCACGCTGGCAAAAGTGGCCTTGACACCCGCTGCGGTCTCACCTTCTTCGCCTTCGAGCGAGCCGTGGATTTCGGTCGTGCTTTTCCAGACCAGGAACAGCCCGCCCAGGATCAGGATCAGGTCGCGGCCTGAAAAGCCTTTGCCCAAAACCGAGAACAGCGGCTCTACCAGGCCGACGATCCAGGCCAGCACCAGCAGCAGCCCGATGCGCATGAACATCGCCATGAACAGGCCGATCTTGCGGGCAAATTCACGCCGTTCCTTGGGCAGCTTGTCGACCAGGATCGAGATGAAGATGATGTTGTCGATGCCAAGCACCAGCTCGAGCATCGTCAGGGTCAGAAAGGCGATCCAGGCTTCAGGGCTGCTGAGCAGTTCAATCATGTCGGTTTTCTCCTCGGACGCGAGGATAGCGGCAGGCAGCATCTTGTGATCGGGGCGACAATCTTGGCCCTTCAGGAGCGCGGCCTATGAAGCCCTATTCGACCCGGTGGAGTGCAGGCATGGCCCTCGTCGCCTCGATGGCGTCGGGCGTGGGCCGGAGTCTGGGCGTGGGTGTTGGTATTGGTGTTGGCGTCGGTGTGGGTATCCTCGCGGCGGTCGGCGTCGCGCATGCCGCGCCCGGCCTGCCATCAAACAACGTCAACTGGTTGCCGGCTGCTGCCGACGCCGATATCGACCAGGCCTTCGCCCGCGCCCGCGCGCAACGCAAGCCGGTGCTGTTGTACTGGGGCGCGACCTGGTGCCCGCCGTGCAACCTGTTGAAGGCGACGCTTTTCAACCGCCAGTATTTTGCCGCGCAAGCCAAATCGTTTGTCGCCGTGCATGTCGACGGCGACCGGCCGGGCGCGCAAAAACTTGGCGCACGCTTCAAGGTCGGCGGCTACCCGACGGTGATCCTGATGGCCGCCGATGGCAGCGAGATCACGCGCCTGCCGGGCGCCGCTGACGCCGAGCAGATCATGCAGGTGCTGCGCCTGGGGATGTCCGGCGGGCGGCCGATGAAGTCAGTGCTGGCTGACGCGCAATCCGGCAAGGCGCTGTCATCCGACGAGTGGCGGCTGCTGGCGTTTTATGGCTGGGAGATCGACGAATCCAGGCTCGTGCCGCAGGCACAGCGCGCCGCCGTGCTCACCGAACTGGCCGTCAAGAGCCCCGCCGGCGACGGCGAAACCAGCACCCGTTTGTGGCTCAAGGCGATCGCCGCCAGCGACGACGGCCGGGGCCTCAAACCCGACGCCGGGGTGCGCGCGCGGGTGCAGCGGGTGCTGCTCGACCCGGCGCAGGCGCGATCGCAGATGGACGTGCTGATCGGCGGTGCGCCGGCGATGGTCAAGCTGCTCAGCGCCGAAGACAGCCCCGACCGCATGGCGCTGGTCGCGCAGTTCGACACCACGCTGGCGCGGCTTCAGGCCGACATCACGCTGTCGCGCGGCGACCGCATCGACGCGCTGGTGACGCGGGTCGAGCTCGCGCGCATCGAACAACCCAAGGACGCCGTGCAGCCACGCATCAACGAGCCCTTGCTGCGCGAGGTGCGCGATACCGCGGGCCGGATGGACCGCGAGATCACCGACGGCTACGAGCGCCAGGCGGTGATCACATCGGCCGCCTGGATGCTCGCCCGCGCCGGCCTGTGGGCCGACAGCGACGGCTTGCTCAAGGGCAATCTGGCGCGCAGCCATTCGCCGTATTACCTGATGAGCCAGCTCGGTGGCAACGCGCGCCGGCAGGGCCGCACCGACGAGGCGTTGCGCTGGCACCAGCAGGCTTTCGAGCGCAGCGAGGGCCCGGCGACGCGGCTGCAATGGGGCGCGGGCTACCTCGCCGCGCTGGTCGATCTGGCGCCCGACGATACGGCGCGCATCGAGAAGACGGCGGCGCTTTTGCTTGGCGAAGCGATTGCCGACAAGAGCGGCTTCCATGACCGCAGTGCACGCTCGATGCAGCGCGTGACCAACAAACTGCTGGCCTGGAACAACAACCCGCAGCGCGGCGCGGTGATCAAGCGGCTGGCGGCCCAGCGCGACAGCGCTTGCCGGCGCGTGAAGGGGGCCGACGGGCAACGCGCGGCGTGCCTGGCGATGTTCTTGCCGGCCAAGCCGTCGGCGACATGAGGCGCAATTTCAGACGCTGAGGCCGATCCTGGCTCCCCGGCCGCGACGGCACCACCGGTGCGCCGCTGACGCAGCGCCGCCGTCGCCCGGCCCCGCGAGCCGGCGGTTCATTCCGCCGACACGACCGTTCGTCAGAATCGACTCGGCGTGCGCGTCGCATCGCGCCACACTGCGCGCCACGAATTCAGACTCAAGGAGCCGCCATGAAAATTCGAACCCTGCCGACCCTGATGTTGTCGATTGCCCTCGTCGGCGCGGCGCTCGCGGTGTCGCTGGTGCTGCCGATACCGGCGCAGGCGCAGACGCAGGCGCAGACGAAGAAGTCGGCGATTCCGCCGCCGTACCCGATCCGCGACTTTTTCTCCAACCCGGAGAAGGCGTACTTCCGTTTGAGCGAAGACGGCAAGACGCTGGGCTTCATGCAGCCGGTGGCGGTCGACGGCAACCCGCGCCGTTTGAACGTCTTTGTGCCGCCGCTCAAGGGCAGCCAACCGGTCGGTGAGCCACGCCGGCTGACGGCCGAGACGGCGCGCGATATCAACATCTACTACTGGAAAGGCAGCGACCGCATCCTGTACACCAAGGATTTTGGCGGCGACGAAAACTTCCACGTCGTGTCAGTCGATGTGGCCAGCGGCAAGGTCACCGACCTGACCCCGGGCGACAAGGTGCGTGCCGATATCACCGACGCGCTGCCCGACGATCCGAACCACATCCTGGTCAGCCACAACCGCATCAACCCCGAGGTCTTTGACGTCTACAAGGTCGACCTGCGCACCGGCAGGGAGACGCTGGTCGCCAAAAACCCGGGCGACATCGTCGGCTGGAGCACCGACCACGCCGGGCGCGTGCGCATGGCCTACCGCACCGAGGGCCTGAATACGATCGTGATGCACCGCGCTGACGACAAGAGCGCCTTCAAGCCGATCATCACCACCGACTACAAAACCGAAATCGAGGTCGCCGCGTTCAGTGCCGACAACAAGAAGTTCTACGCCATCAGCAACCGCGGCCGCGACAAAAAAGCGCTGGTGCTGATCGACCCCAACCGGCCGGATGTCGAACAAATCGTGTTCGAGCGCCCTGACGTGGACCTCGGCGGCGCCGTCTGGTCGCGGCTGCGCAAGAAGATCACCGAGGTCAATTTCGTCACCGCCAAGGTCGAGCGCCGGTTCTTCGACAGCGCCGCTGAAGCGATGCACAAGCGCATCCTGGCCAAGGTGCCGGGCATGGACGTCAACCTGCAAAGTGCAACCAAGGCCGAGGACAAATTTATCGTTGCCGCCTTCAACGACCGCACACCGGGTGCGCGCTACATCTACGACGCGCGCGGCGACACCTTGAGCAAGCTGGCCGAGATCAACGACAAGATCCCGGCCGCCGACATGGCGCCAATGATGCCGGTGTCGTACCAGAGCCGCGACGGCTTGACGATCCACGGCTACCTGACGCTGCCAGTCGGCCGCACGCCCAAAGACCTGCCCTGTGTTGTCAACCCGCATGGCGGGCCCTGGGTGCGTGATGTCTGGGGCTACAACGCCGAGGTGCAGTTCCTCGCCAACCGCGGCTATTGCATCCTGCAGATGAACTTTCGCGGCTCGACCGGCTATGGCCGCAAATTCTGGGAAGCCAGCTTCGGCCAGTGGGGCCTGAAGATGCAGGACGACATCACCGACGGCGTGCAGTGGCTGGTTGCGCAAGGCGTGGCCGACCCCAAACGGGTGGGCATCTACGGCGCCAGTTATGGCGGCTTCGCGACGCTGGCCGGCGTGACGTTCACGCCCGACCTCTACGCCGCGGCGGTGAACTATGTCGGGGTCAGCAACCTGTTCACCTTCATGAATACGATCCCGCCGTACTGGCGCCCGGTGCTGCCGAAGTTTCACGACATGGTCGGCCACCCCGAGCGCGACAAGGAGCGCCTGACGCGCACCTCACCGGCACTGAACGCCGACAAGATCAAGACGCCGCTGTTT
>JANOKR010000036.1:0-11174 GCA_031419315.1 Betaproteobacteria bacterium | reverse complement strand
TCGGCGATGGTCAGGCCGGTCAGCGCCACGCGCAGGCGGTTGCCTGGGGGTTCGTTCATCTGGCCGTAGACCATCGAGACCTTGCTCTCGCCCAGGTTCTCCAGGTTCACGACGCCCGAATCGGCCATCTCGTGATAGAAGTCGTTGCCCTCGCGGGTGCGCTCGCCGACACCGGCAAATACCGACAGGCCAGAGTGCGCCTTGGCGATGTTGTTGATGAGCTCCATCATGTTCACGGTCTTGCCGACGCCAGCGCCACCGAACAGGCCGACCTTGCCGCCTTTGGCAAACGGGCAGATCAGGTCGATGACCTTGATGCCGGTCTCAAGCAGCTCCTGCGACGGGCTCAGCTCGTCATAGGCCGGCGCCTTGCGGTGGATGCTCATCTTGAGCGTGCCGTCGACCGGGCCGCGCTCGTCGATCGGGTTGCCGAGCACGTCCATGATGCGGCCCAGCGTGGCCTTTCCCACCGGCACGTGGATCGCGGCTCCGGTGTTGTTGTCCATCAGGCCGCGGCGCAGGCGGTCGGACGAGCCGAGCGCGATCGTGCGCACGATGCCGTCGCCGAGCTGCTGCTGGACTTCGAGCGTCAGCGCGGTGCCGTCGAGCTTGAGCGCGTCATAAACACGCGGCATCTGGTCACGCGGGAACTCGACGTCGACGACGGCGCCGATGCACTGGACGATCTTGCCTTGGGCTTGGGTTGCGGACATGTTTGGATTCCTTCGGTTCTTCGATTCTTTAGACCGCAGCAGCGCCGCCGACGATCTCACTCAATTCCTTGGTGATCGCGGCTTGCCGGGTCTTGTTGTAGATGAGCTTGAGTTCGCCGATCAGGCTGCCGGCGTTGTCGGTCGCGGCCTTCATCGCAACCATGCGCGCGCTCTGCTCGCTGGCCATGTTCTCGGCCACTGCCTGGAAGACCAGGGCTTCGATATAACGCGTGAACAGCTCGTCGATGACGGTCGCCGCATCGGGCTCGTAGAGGTAGTCCCAGCTGTAGGCCTTTTTCTCGGCATCGCTCTGCGCCAGACGCTCGGCAGACAGTGGCAGCAACTGCTCGATCACCGCCTCCTGTTTCATCGTATTGATGAACCTGGTGTAAGCCAGGTGCACCGAATCGACCTTGCCGGCGACAAAAGCGTCGAGCATGACCTTCACCGGGCCGATGAGCTTTTCAAGCTGCGGCGCGTCACCGAGCTGCACCGCCTGGCTCATGACCTTGGCGCCGAAGCGGTTCATGAATCCCAGACCCTTGTTGCCGATGGCTACCGTGATCGACGTGCTGCCTGACGTGCTCACGTCTTTCATGCGCGCGGTCACCGCGCGCAGGATGTTCGTGTTGAGGCCACCGCACAGGCCTTTGTCGGTGGTCACGACGATGAAGCCGGCGACCTTGGCGCTGCTGCCGTCGTTGGCGCCCGCGCGCATGTAGGGCGACTTGTACTCTGGGTTGGCCTTGGCCAGGTTGGCGGCGATATTGCGCACCTTGTCGCTGTACGGGCGCGCCGCGCGCATGCGCTCCTGCGCCTTGCGCATCTTGCTGGCGGCGACCATTTCCATGGCCTTGGTGATCTTCCTGGTGTTCTCCACCGATTTGATCTTGACGCGTATCTCTTTGCCGACTGCCATTCAAAACTCCTGTCAGAAGACGGCAAGACGCGGACGCCGCCGGGCCGTCCCAAGGCGGCCGCAGCCCCCCCGGGGGGCAGCGAGCGAAGTGAGCGTGGGGGTCGTCATTTCATTCATCCGAAGGATTTTTTGAACGCGGTCACGGCGCTGTTCAGCTCTGACTCGGCGTCCTTGTCCAGCGCCTTGTCCTTTTCCATCTTCGCCAGCAGGCCGGCGTGGCTGGACTTCAGGAACTGGTGCAGGCCATGCTCGAAAGGCAGCACCCGCTTGATGTCGATATCGTCCATGAAGCCCTTGTTGACCGCGAACAGCGTCGCGGCCATCAGGCTGATCGGCAACGGCGAGTACTGCGCCTGCTTGAGCAGTTCAGTCACCCGCGCGCCACGGTCGAGCTGCTTGCGCGTGGCGGCGTCGAGGTCGGACGCAAACTGCGCAAACGCCGCCAGTTCGCGGTACTGGGCGAGGTCGGTGCGGATACCGCCCGACAGGTTCTTGATGAGCTTGGTCTGCGCCGAACTGCCGACCCGCGACACCGAGATACCGGCGTTGATGGCCGGCCGGATGCCGGCGTTGAACAGGCTCGTCTCAAGAAAGATCTGGCCGTCGGTGATCGAGATCACGTTGGTCGGCACAAACGCCGAGACGTCGCCGGCCTGGGTCTCGATGATCGGCAGCGCGGTCAGCGAGCCGGTCTGGCCCTTGACCTCGCCCTTGGTGAAATCTTCGACGTACTTGACGTTCACCCGCGCGGCACGTTCGAGCAGGCGGCTGTGCAGGTAGAACACGTCGCCGGGGTAGGCTTCGCGGCCCGGTGGGCGGCGCAGCAGCAGCGAGACCTGGCGGTAGGCCACGGCCTGCTTGGACAGGTCGTCGTAAATGATCAGCGCGTCCTGGCCGCGGTCGCGGAAATATTCGCCCATCGTGCAGCCCGAATAGGCCGACACATACTGCATCGCCGCCGATTCAGACGCACTGGCGGCGACGACGATGGTGTAGTCCATCGCGCCGTTGGCTTCGAGCGAACGCACCACGTTTTTGATCGAGCTGGCTTTCTGCCCGATCGCAACGTAGACGCAGGTCATGTTCTGACCCTTCTGGTTGATGATCGCGTCGATCGCCACCGCGGTCTTGCCGGTCTGGCGGTCGCCGATGATCAGCTCGCGCTGGCCGCGGCCGATCGGCACCATCGAGTCGATCGACTTCAGGCCGGTCTGCACCGGTTGGCTCACCGACTGGCGCGCGATCACGCCCGGTGCGACCTTCTCGATGACGTCGGTCATCTTGGCGTTGATCGGGCCCTTGCCGTCGATCGGCTGGCCGAGCGCGTTGACCACCCGACCGATAAGTTCGGGGCCGACCGGCACTTCGAGAATGCGGCCGGTGCACTTGACCGTGTCGCCTTCGGAGATATGTTCGTACTCGCCCAGGATCACCGCGCCGACCGAGTCGCGCTCGAGGTTCAGCGCCAGGCCGAAGGTCGGCTGGCCATCTTTGGTGGGCGGAAATTCGAGCATCTCGCCAGCCATCGCGTCACTCAGGCCGTGCACACGCACGATGCCGTCGGTGACCGAGACCACGGTGCCCTGGTTCTTGATCTCCGCGCCGACGCTCAAGCCTTCGATGCGGCTCTTGATCAGTTCGGAAATTTCTGCGGGATTGAGTTGCATTCTTTTCTCCTGTGGGGCGACGCTCAAGCGGTGAGCGCGGCCTTCATCTGTTCGAGGCGGTTTTTGATCGAGGTGTCGAGCACCTCGTCACCAACGATGACGCGGATGCCGCCGATGAGTTGCGGCTGCAAGCTGACGCTGGCATTGAGCTTGCGGCCAAAGCGCGTCTCGAGCGTCGCCACCACCTCGGCCAGCTGGTCGCCGTCGATGGGGAAAGCACTCTCGATCACGGCGTCGGACACGCCGCTACGCGCGTTCACCAAGGCTTGAAACTGTGCTGCGATAGCCGGCAGCGCAACGACCCGGCCGTTGTCGATGACGATGCGCAGAAGGTTCTGCGCCGGGCCCGAAAGCGGCTCGTTCACGACACCGCTGACGAGCTCGAAAATCTGCGCTGAGCTGACCTTCGGGTTGTCGGCAAACTGGCGCAGTTGGGCGTCAGCCGCCACCGCCGCGAGGCGGTTGACTTCGGCGCACAAAGCCACAGCGTTGCCGCCGGCGGCCTTGAACAAGGCTTCGGCGTAGGGCCGGGCGATGGTGGCGATTTCGGCCATGTTCTACAGCTCGGCTTTCAGCCGGCCCAGAAGCTCGGCATGAACTGCCGGATTGACCTCTTTGCGCAGGATCGCCTCGGCGCCCTTGACGGCCAGCGCGGCGACCTGCTCGCGCAGGGCCTCGCGGGCCTTCATCGCTTCTTGCTCGGCTTCGGCCTTGGCGGCAGCGACGATCTTGGCGCCTTCTTCTGACGCGCGGCCCTTGGCCTCTTCGATCATCGACTGCGCCAGCCGCTCGGCATCGGCCAGGCGCTTGGCAGCGTCGTCGCGGGCAGCCGACAGCTGCTCCCCAACTCGCTTGTTAGCGACGGCAAGTTCGGCCTTGGCCTTGTCGGCCGCCGACAGCCCATCGGCGATCTTTTGCGCGCGCGCGTCGAGCGCCGCGATGATGGGCGGCCAGATGTACTTCATCGTGACCCCGATCAGGATCAGGAACACGATCATCTGGATGATGAGTGTGCTGGTGATGCTCACGTGTATGCCTCGATCACGGTAAACGGGTGGCGGTGCCGGCCACGCAATGTTTGCATTGCCGGCCGGGTGAAACGTCAGCCCGGGATTACTTCGGCAGCAATGCGAGCTGGGCCAGGAACGGGTTGGCAGTGGTGAACCACAGCGCGATACCGGTGCCGATGATGAACGACGCGTCGATCAGGCCGACGAGCAGGAACATCTTGGTTTGCAGCTCGCCCATCAACTCGGGCTGGCGCGCTGCCGACTCGAGGTATTTGCTGCCCATGACGCCGATGCCGATGCAAGCACCCATGGCGCCCAGACCGATGATGAGACCAGCGGCAAGCGCGACGAGACCGATGAGTTCCATGTTGACTCCTGTTGGAAAGTTTGAAAGGTTGGAAGGAAAAAGAAGAAGCGAAAAACGATCAGTGGGCGTCGTGGGCCTGGCCCACGTAGACCAGGGTCAGCATCATGAAGACAAACGCTTGCAGCGTGATGATCAGGATGTGGAAGATGGCCCAGACGGTGCCGGCGGCGATGTGCAACGCAGCGAGTGCGAAGCCCCCGAAAGACAGCGTGAAGGCGCCGCCGAGCAGCGCGATGAGCAGGAAGATCAGCTCTCCGGCGTACATATTGCCGAACAGCCGCATGCCGTGCGAGACCGTCTTGGCAACGAACTCGACGATCTGCATCGCAAAATTCACAACCCCCAGCAGCACCGCGAAGACCGGATTTTTGCTGGTGCCAAAAGGCGCCACGACAAGCTCATGCGCCCAGCCACCCAGGCCCTTGATCTTGACGTTGTAGTACAGGCAGATCAGCAGCACCGACAGCGACAGGCCCATCGTCACCGACAGGTCCGCAGTGGGCACCACCCGCAGATAGGCGTGATGCGGGTCACCGCCGGCAGCGCCAAAGGCCAGTTCCCAGACCTTGGGCAGCAGATCGACCGGCAACAGGTCCATTGCATTGAGCAAGAAGATCCAGACAAAAACTGTCAGTGCCAGCGGGGCCACAAACTTGCGGCTCTCTGCGCTGTGCACGATGCCCTTGGCCTGCGAGTCGACCATCTCGACGAGGATTTCGACCGCCGCCTGAAAGCGCCCCGGCACACCTGAAGTGGCCTTGCGTGCGGCCAGCCAGAGCAGCCAGCAGCCGAGCACGCCGAGCGCGATCGAAAAAAAGACGGAGTCGAAATTGATGACCGAAAAGTCGACCAGCGATTTGGGCTTGCCGGTGGCCAGGTGGGTCAGGTGGTGAACGATGTATTCACCGCTGGTGGGCGCTGCGCTTGCTTCTGCGGCCATCTTGTCCTCAGCGACTGTTCTTTTCGTCGGTTGTTCTGATTCGACCCCGCCACAGCAGGGCCACCCAATTCACGCTCAGGCACACCACCAGGGCCGCCAGCAAAGCCGGCCAACTCAGGCGGGGCACCACCCTGGACGCGGCCAACAACAGGGCCAGCACCAGGATCAACTTGACCCCCTCCCAGAACAAAAAACCGAGCGCCGCAGCGGCCGGGCTCTTGCCTGGCAGTCTCATGATGCCGCGGGCCAAAACCACCTGCGGCAACACGATGCTGGCGGCCCCGTAAAGCGCCGACCAGCCCAAATCAATTTGCCCGCTCACCGCCCAGCACAAGGCCGCGACGATCAACCCGGCCGCGGCCTGCGCCGCGACCACCGACCACACCGAGACCGAATGCAGCCGAGCCCGAAGTGCCTGCGCCTGTTCGCGCGTCAGCGGTGTCGGGGGGATGTCGTCGTCCTCGTCGTCCCAAACTCTTGCGCGAGCCTGAGCGACTCGGCGGTCGAATCTCTCGGGCATAGGCAGGGCGTCAGAGGGTCGGAGCAAACCTCGGGATTATACGTAATTCGAGGCCGCTTCCGAACCACCTGCACGCACTTGCAGATCCCGACCGACGCACTGGGAGGTCAGCCCCACCACAGCAAGGTTGCGGCCTTGCGGCGAAGATCGGGCGATGAACCCAGAGACCTTGTCACGGCGCGCGCCCGCATCGTGCCGCGCAGCGCTGCGGGCACGATTTGTTGTTGCCGCCGCGATCGCTGTCGCGATGGCGCTGTGCAGCCCCGCGGCAACCCGGGCCACCACGACATCCGACAGCGATCCGTCGAAGCCACCGAAGCCACCGAAGCCGCATCACCGTGCCAACGGCTTCCAGAATAACCACGTCGACTTCGAGCCCAAGGGCATCCTCAAACTTTTGCAGTGGAAGGCCGATGCGGCACGCCAGGGCTTGCCCAAAGCGCCGCTGCTGCCGACGCCGGTGGTCACGCCCGACCTGGCCTTCATCCGCGCCAACGCAGTCGCCGGCGCGGCGATGCAGCCGGCCATCACCTGGATCGGCCACGCCAGCGTGCTGGCGCAATTTGGTGGCCTGAACGTGATCACCGATCCGATCTTCTCCGAGCGTGCGTCACCGGTCAGCTTTCTCGGCCCCAAACGCGCGCAGCCGTCCGGGCTCGCGTTGGCCGAGTTGCCGCGCATCGATATCGTCGTCGTCTCGCACAACCACTACGACCATTGCGACGAAGCCAGCCTGCGCGCGTTGAACGCCCAGGCCGGCGGGCCGCCACTGTTCATCGTGCCGCTCGGGGTCAAGGCCTGGCTGGCTGATGCCGGCATCAGCAATGCGGTCGAACTCGACTGGTGGCAATCCCGCCGCGTCGACACCGTCGGCGGCGCCGTCGACGTGGTGCTGACCCCGGTCCAACATTGGTCGGGCCGCAGCCTCGGCGATCGGCTGCAAACGCTGTGGGGCGGGTACGCGATCTTCGCAGTCGACTTCCATCTCTACTACGGTGGCGACACCGGCTACTCGGCGGATTTTGCGGAGACCAAAAAACGCTTCGCCGAGCGCCAGCGTACGGGGGGCGGTTTTGACATCGCCCTGCTCCCGATCGGTGGCTACGAGCCGCGTTGGTTCATGCGCGATCAACACCTCAACCCGGCCGAGGCCGTGCTGGCGCACCGCGACCTTGGCGCCAAACGTTCTCTCGGCGTGCATTGGGGCACCTTCGAGCTGACCGACGAATCGCTCGACGAACCGCCCCGCGCGCTCGCCGCAGCATTGAAGGAACAAGGCATCGGTGCCGATATATTCACTGTCGTTGCGATCGGCCAGACGCTCAAGCTGCCGCGACGTGCGGCACCTTGATCGCCGCAGCATCGGTACCGCGATGGAACCGATCGGCCGATCACCCCCTCAGACTGCCACGATGCGATTGATCCGATCTGCTCTTGCAGTGCTGGCCACCCTGGCCGCACTGTCCACCGCAACCAGCGCCGCCGCGGCCGGCAGCGCCGTGGTGCAGACCGGGCAGGTGCGCGCCGAGCTGCTGGCCCACGCGCCAGACGGTGTGGTCGCCGGCAAGCCGCTGTGGCTGGGCCTGCGCATCGACCACCAGCCGCATTGGCACACCTACTGGAAAAACCCCGGCGACTCCGGCCTGCCGACGATCCTGCAATGGGCGCTGCCGACAGGCTTTGTCGCCGGCAATATCGACTGGCCGACGCCCAAGCCGCTGCAGGTAGGGCCGCTGGTCAACTTCGGCTACGAAGGCAAGCTGCTGCTGCCGGTGTCAGTGCAGGTGCCGGCGGGCTTTGCAGCCGACACGCTGAATATCCAGCTGCGCGCTGACTGGCTGGTCTGCAAAGACGTCTGCATCCCGGAAGGTGGTGACTTTGTCTTGCGCCTGCCGGCCCGCGCGGCCACGGCGGCACACGCCGCGCTGTTCGACGCCGCACCGAAATTGCAGCCCCAAACGCTGGCCCAAGCCCGCGCCAGCGCGCGCATCGATGGGCACGTGCTGGCGGTCAGCGTCGCCGGCCTGCCGGCGGCCTGGCAGGGCCGTGCGCTGCACTTTTTCCCCGAGCTCAACGGCGTCATCGACAACGCTGCCAAGCCGCAGGCGTCATGGCAAGGCGGCGATTGGAAAGCGCGCGTGCCGCTGTCGCCGCAGCGCTCCGAGAGCCCGACGACGATGGCCGTCGTGCTCGCCGCCGACGGCCAACCGGGTGGCGCTCAAGTTCAGGTGGCGGTGGCCGGCAACTGGCCAGCGATCGGCGCGCTGCCTGGCGCGGCCGACTCGCAAACGCAAACGCAAACGCAAACACAAACACAAACACCATCGAATTCGCGGTCGTCGATCGGCATGACCGCGTCCGATCTCAGCCTCGTCGCAGCGCTGCTTTTTGCGATCGTCGGTGGCGCGCTGTTGAACCTGATGCCCTGCGTCTTCCCGGTGCTGTCGCTCAAGGTCATCGGCTTTGCAGCGCAGTCGGCAGACCGCCGCGCGCTGCTTGCCGGCGGGGTCGCCTACAGCGCCGGTGTGGTCTTGAGTTTTGTCGCGCTGGCCGCGCTGCTGCTGGCACTGCGCGCGGGTGGTGAACAACTCGGCTGGGGCTTCCAGTTGCAGTCGCCGCTGGTCATCGCCGCCTTGGCCGCGCTGTTCACGCTGATCGGCTTGAATCTCGCCGGCGTGTACGAGTTTGGCAATCTGCTGCCGGGTTCGCTGGCCGCGTTGCGAGCGCGCCATCCGCTGGTCGATTCGGCGTTGACCGGCGTGCTCGCCGTCGCCGTCGCTTCACCCTGCACCGCACCTTTCATGGGTGCCTCGCTCGGCCTCGCGTTCACGCTGCCGGCGGCGCAGGCGCTGCTGATCTTTGCGGCGCTCGGCCTCGGCATGGCTTTGCCTTATCTCGCCGCCAGCGCCTGGCCGGCGGTCGCCCGCGCGCTGCCGCGGCCGGGGGTGTGGATGCTGCATTTCAAGACCGTGATGGCCTTCCCGATGTTCGCCACCGTGGTCTGGCTGGTCTGGGTGCTGGGCAGCCAGGTCGGCATTGACGGCGCTGCGGCGCTGCTGGCGACGCTGGTGGCGCTGGCCTTTGTGGCATGGGCACTCGGCAGCGCATCGCTCGGCCGGCGCGCCCGCGCCGGCTTTGGCACCGCAGCGGCGTTGCTGCTCGCCGCCGCGCTGGCCTGGACGCTGCCGGCGCTGCGCAACGAGGTCGTCGCTGCGCCTTCTGGCAGCAACACCGCAACCGGTGCCGACAGCCCCTGGCAGCCCTGGTCGCCCGAGCGGGTGCAGGCCGCGCGCGCCGAAGGCCGGCCGGTTTTTGTCGACTTCACCGCCGCCTGGTGCGTGACCTGCCAGGTCAACAAACGCAGCACGCTGGGGGACGCGGCCCTGCTCGCCGATTTCGATGCCAGGCGTGTGCTGTTGCTGCGTGCCGATTGGACCAGGCGCGACGCCGCGATCTCCGCGGAGCTTGGCCGCCTCGGCCGCAACGGCGTGCCGGTTTACGCGCTGTATCCAGCCGGGCTTGCGCCGCCGCGCATCCTGAGCGAAATTCTGTCGGTGCGCGAAGTCCGCGCGGCGCTGGCGCTGCTGCCCTGATCTGAACTGCCCCGGTTGTTGAAGGAGTCGAAAGTGAAATTCAAACTGATCGCCACCGCCGCCCTGCTGGGCTTCATGAGCTTCAGCGCCCCGAGTTTTGCCACCGCGGCCGTCGGCTCGGCCGCACCTGCCTTCAGCTTGACCGACACCGCCGGCAAGACGGTATCGCTGGCCGACTTCAAGGGCAAACATGTCGTGCTCGAATGGGTCAACCCCGGCTGCCCGTATGTGCAGAAACACTATGTTAGCGCTAACATGCAGGCGACACAAAAAGGCGCCGTCGACAAGGGCGTGGTCTGGCTGGCGATCAACACCACCGCCAAGGACCATGTCGACTACAAGGCACCGGCGGCGATGGCCGCCTGGATGAGCGAACAAAAAGCCGCCGCCAGCGCGACGCTGATGGACAGCAGCGGCTTGGCGGGCCGCGCCTACAGCGCCCGCACGACACCGCAGATGTTTGTCATCAACCCGGCCGGCACGATCGTCTACGCCGGCGCGATCGACAACAAACGCTCGGCCAACCCGGCCGATGTGAAGGGCGCGACCAACCATGTCAGCGCCGCACTCGCCGAGACCCTGGCCGGCAAGCCAGTGACCGTGGCTGCGACGCAGTCCTACGGCTGCAGCGTCAAGTATTCGTCGATGTAGATCCCCGCAAACGGCCGCCCGCGGGCCGGGCAAGGCGCGCAGAATCGCCGCCGGGGGTCTGCAGCGATGGCTTTCAAATACGCCTGTTTCATCAGCTATTGCCACGGCCAGCATGCGCTGGTGCAATCCTTCATCGACCAGCTGAAAGACGCCCTGAAGGCTGCACTCGATCCCTACCTGGATGAGCAGGTCTACATCGACTACGACCGCCTCAAGCCCGGCTTCAACTACACGAGTGCGCTCGAACGAGCGCTTTGCGAAAGTGTGTGCATGGTGCTGGTCTACTCGCCACGCTACGAGCGGCATGCCTACTGCGGGCGCGAGTTCCAGGGCATGGAAGGCCTCGAAGCAGCGCGGCTGCAATGCCTGGGTGGCGCCGCCGACAGCCGCGGGCTGATCATCCCGGTGATCCTGCGCGGCGCCGACGAGATACCCGAGCGGATCAAGAAAGACCGGCATTACGCCGACTTCTCGCGCTTTACGCTGGCCACCCAGGACCTCAGTCGCAACCCCGAGTACGTCACGCTGATCGAAGATATCGCGGCGGAGATCTACCGCCACTACAAACGCTTCGAGACCATCGGCGGCAACGTTTGCAGCGACTGCGGCACCTTTGCGCTGCCGGCTGAATCGCAGTTGAAGCCCTGGCGCGCGCCGGCAGCACCTGGATGGGCGCCGGTGTTCCCCAACCGCGCTTGAGACGACCCAAGGCGCCGCCGATGGATTTACCCACGCCGCCCGCACCAGCGACCGCGCCCGGCCAGGTCGTCACGTTCTATTCCTACAAGGGCGGC
>JANOKR010000035.1:0-21983 GCA_031419315.1 Betaproteobacteria bacterium | reverse complement strand
CCGAAGCTCGAGATGCACTGCCCGCGGTTGGCGTAGAAGACCCACATCGGCTTGCCGTATTCGCCGGCAATGCCGGGCAGGAAGCTCGAGAACGGGCGCGCTTCGTTGAAGCTGTGCTGGGCAAAGCCGTCGGCTTCGAGTGCGGAGGTGGGGGTCATGCCGGCAGGCGCTCAGCGCGGAACTTGATAGATGCGCACGTGGTCGATTTCCATCGTGACGGGGAAGATGGCGTCGTCGATGCTGCCACCGAGGTCGCCGCCGATGGCGAGGTTGAGCAACAGGAATTGCGGCGCATCGAAGGGCCAGCTGGCAGTGCCGGCGCGCGGGTTGGGGTAGCGATAGATCTCGACGCCATCGATACCGATGGCGATCGCATCGGCCGTCCAGGTGAGTTGGTAGTTGTGGAACGCAGTGCAGGCATCGGCCACCTGCACCGCCGCGCCGGTGCCGGTGCCACCGCTGCGCAAGGTGTGCACGGTGCCGAAGACGCGGCTCGGATTGCTGCCCACCTGCTCCATGATGTCGATCTCGCCGTCGTCGGGCCACACGCCGCGGCTGCCCAGGGTCCAGATCGCCGGCCAGGTGCCGCGGCCGCACGGCAGCTTGGCCCGGACTTCGATGAAGCCGTAGGTCCAGCTGGCCTTGCCGCGTGTCACCAGGCGCGCCGAGCTGTACTGCTGGCCACCCCAGTCGGCGCGCGCGCTGAGGGCTTCCCGGCGGGCGGTGATGATCAGCCGGCCGCCGCTGACGCGCGCGTTCTCCGGCCGATCGCGTGCGTAGTACTGCAGCTCGTTGTTGTACCAACCGAGTGCATTGCGGTCGGTGTCGTAGTCCCAGCGCGCCGGGTCGGGCAGGCCGTCGACGTCGAACTCGTCGGCCCAGGCCAGCACATAGCCGGGCGGCAAGCCCGAAGCTATTGCGTCGATGGTCACCGGGACCGGGGCACTGTCGACACGACCGTCGCTGACGATCAGCTGCACGGTGTAGCGGCCGGCCACGTCGACCAGGAAGGTCGGTCGCGCCACGCTGTCCGCCGACAGTACCGCCGCGCTGGTGGCTGGCCTGGCGGTAAAGGCCCAGCGGTAGGTCAGTGTGTCGCCGTCGGTGTCGTTGCTGGCGCTGCCGTCGAGCACGGCCACGGTGCCGGCGCGCAGGCTTTGACTCGCGCCCGCGAGTGCGGTCGGTCGATTGTTGACCGCGGCGCCACCGCCACCACCGCCGCCGCCACCAACTCCACCGCCGCCGCCACAGGCGCCCAGCGTGATCAAGCAGCCGGCAACAACCGCTGATTTCATAGGTTAGCCCTCTTCAATCAGCTTCGCGCAAGCAGGTCACGATCGATCGCGCTGGCATCTCGGCTGCCACGGCCTGCGTGCCGATGCGCAAGACAAACGAGATCGCCGCCTCGGTGCGGTTGAGCACCACGACGGCAATCGAAGCGTCGGGGTTGACGAAGGCCGCGGCCTCGAGGTCGGCCTGCGACGCGACACACAGCACGCGCCGCGCGCCGGGCTGGATGAAACGCGCGAAGTGGCCGATGTACCAGTACGAGCTTTGGTGCAGCAAGCGGTCGTTGGCAACGTCGGCCAGGATCGGTGCGCTGCACAGGTTGCCGACGTGGTTCGGGCCGCCGCTGTCGTCGAGCAGCAGGTTCCAGTCGATCCAGCCCACCGTCCAGCGGTTCAGGTCGTTGATCATCGAGCGCGCGTAGCGCTCGCCGAGATCCCACGAGCCCATGTGCGGGCCGCCTTCCTGGCAGCCTTCGGTGAAGAGCAGTTGTTTGTCGGGCCAGGCGTCGTGTACGAGTTGGACCTGGTCGAAGTGGTCTTCGCCGTACCAGTGGAAGCCGGTGCCCCAGACGTATTTGGCGGCCTCGGGGTCGCGCAGCACGACGCTGGCGCGCTCGACCATCAGGTCGCGGTTGTGGTCCCAGATCACAATTCTGATGTCGCCGAGGCCGGCGGCCGCGAGTTCGGGCCCGAGGAAATCACGCACGAAGTCGCGCTCTTCTTCGGCGCTGTAGAGGCAGGAGTCCCAGGTCTGCGTGGCCATCGGCTCGTTCTGCACCGAGACGCCCCAGACCGGCACGCCTTCGGCGGCGTAGGCCTGGATGAAACGCACATAGCAGCGCGCCCAGGCCTGTCGGTATTGCGGCAGCAGCTTGCCACCGTGGTTCATCTGGCCGTTGCTCTTCATCCAGGCCGGCGGGCTCCACGGCGAGGCGAGCAGCTTGATCGGGCCGCCCGACACCCGCAGCGCAGCCTGGATCATGGGCAGCAGCGCGACGCGGTCGCGGGCAATCGAAAAGCTGGCCAGCTCGACGTCTCCCGGCTGCTCGACATGGGCGTAGTTGCCTAACGCGAAGTCGCAGCTGTTCATGTGGACGCGGCAGAAGGTGTAGCCGTGGCCGTGTTGGCGATCGAAATAGTCGCGCAAGGCCTGGCTCTGGCGCGCCGGGCTCAAGCGCTGCCAGGTCACCGCAGCGGCTTCGGTGAACGCCGCGCCAAAGCCGTCGATGACCTGGAAGGTGCGTTGGGGGTCGACCCAGACGCTCGGCAGGCCGGCGGTTTGCGAACCGGCCGCACCTGCCGTGCCTTCCGCGCCGAGGTCGCCGAGCGGCAGCGCGCTTTGTTCGGTCAGCCGGTCTGTGCTGTCGCACGCGGTGAGGAAATAGCGAACGGCGGCGGCAGCTTTCATGGGCAGGTGCTTGCAGTTGATCGGGCGAAAAAAACAAAAAGGGGCACCGAAGTGCCCCTGGGCTGCGTCCGCCGAGTTTGAAGCTCAGGCAGCAGCGCGGCGGCGGCGCGCAACGGCGCAGACACCCGCCAGGCCGAGCAGCATCAGCGCGTAGGTTTCGGGTTCCGGGATCGGCGCGGCGGAGGCCAGGCCGAGGTAGATGTCGTCGATCAGGACCGCGTTCAGGCGGTTATCGAGCAGCGGGCCGACGGCGGTATTCATTTCAAGGAAGACGGCCTTCGTGTTGGCAGGAATCGCCGCGCCCTGGAATTCGATCTTGGTCCACTCTCGGGTGTTGATCTGGTTTTGGAAGAACACGTTGCCGCTGTTGCCGAGAATGCCGCCGTTACCCGCCAGGTAGCGAAGCGAAAACAGCACATTGCCGGTCGTGCTGACATCGCCCTTGGCCCAGAAGCTCAGCACCGGTGTATCGCCGACATTGGCCGCTGTCAGCTCGGCCAGACGACCGTGGTCGACCGAGTTCTGGAAGAGTGTCGAACCACCAAAGCCGTTGGGCGCGCTGACCAGGGCCGAATAGCTGCCGGTACGAGCATCGCTCGAGCGCATGGCAAAGTTGCCGGTCGGCGCGGCGAGCCAGCTGTCGGCAAAAAAGATCGGGCCGCCCGGCGGGTCGCCGACGGTGGGTGCCAGCTCGAAGCCGCCGTTGGCAAAACCGTTGGTGGTGACCGCTTGGGCCGCGCCGGCGCAGAAAGCCAATACGGCCGCTGCGACGATTGAAAGTGACTTGATCGACATTGCCTGTCTCCTGGAAACCATCACCGCCCCTCTCACCGCGTCAGACCCCCTGCGCGGCTGGAACTGTGTTCGACCCGGGCCTCCCCGGAATCAGCCTGTCAGCGCTCCCCGACTCCAAACCCGCAGAGCCGCCAGTGGGCTCTTGAGTAGCGGTTGTGAAAGCGCTTTCAGAACTATGATGCTAGCGAGCCGACGAACACCCCGCAAGAGAGTTAGCCCGCATCCCCCCTAAACCAATGGGTGCCTCGAAAATCTGCGTCGGTGCCGACGGCGCGGTCGGCGCGGTCGGCGGCACAAGCCCCATCAGCGCGACCAGTAAATCGCGTCGACGCTGAGCTTGTTCGTGAGGTTGGCGTTGTTCGGTTTGTCGGTGAAGGCGTAGCGGTCGGCGATCACCAGGCGGGCCAGTACCAGGCTCAGATCGAGCTTCGGGTTCTTGGCCACGAAGTCCCTCAGCGGGATCGTCACCTGGCACCAGGCGTCGGTGTTGCAGTAGCCGTAGTCGCCCGGCGCGATCTGCAGGTAGGCCTCGGCGCCGGCGCGGTCCGCGGTATCGCTGCTCAAGCCGATTTCGATCTTGCCGGGATAGTTGGTCTTGATACTGAAGACGAGATTGCCGCCGGCTGCAAATGCCGACAGGTTTTCGGTCACCGCTGCCCTGGAATGGAACAGCAAGCCCCAGCCGTAGTCCTTGGGCTGCGGCGTGATCTCGATGCTCTGGCTGCCGTCGCCGGGTGCGGCTGCGCTGCCGACTTCCGGCGCTGCCGCGGTGGTGCCATCAAACGCGTCGCGCGACAGCCCCACGGCCCGGAACTCGGTCGTCGCGGCGACGGCCTCGGAATACAGCGTGTATTTGTTCGCCGCGATCGCGGTGTTGACCACTGGCGGGACAAAACGCAACGCATCGGCGTCGGTGTAGGCGCCGGGCTCACAGACCCAGGTGGTGCCGCAGGTGCCGAGCGACTGGATCGCGAACCGCGCCTGGCGCTGCACGTTGAACAGGCCCCATTTGTCGTCGCCCTGCTTCCAGGGTTCGTCGAAGGCTTCGAAGTAGAAGATCGCCTTCGGGCCCGCGCCGGCCCGGCCCTCGGCTGCCCAGGCGTTGAGCCGGTCGAGGTACATCTTCTGGTTGACCGGGTGCGCGCGGAAGCGCAGCCGCCCGACGTCGACCGCATTCCAGCCGGTTTCGCCAATCACGATCGGGATCGCGCTCAGCCCCTTGCTGTCGAGCCCCGCGCGGGCCGCGCCGTATTGCCGCCGGGCCTCGGCGATCGCCGCGTCCATCATCGCGGTGGCCCGCTGGGCCTCGGGTTTGTCGACTTGTTGCCAGTCCCACAATCCGACGTCGAAGACGGAATCGAGTTCGGGATAGGTGTGCAGCGCCGCGAAGTCGATGACATCGGTGATCGAGGTCGGCGCGCTGGCCCAGAAAGCCCAGTTGTCGTCGGTGGTTACCGGCTGCGCGATCTGGCCGCGCACCTTGGCGATGTAGCCGCCCATGACCTGCGGGTCGATCTTGTTGAACGACCAGGTGACCATCGTCTCGTTGCCGATGCTGACCGCCAGCACGATGTCAGCGTAGGTATTGGCCAACGTCACGCCGCGCGCGAGCTGGCCCTGGTTGTAGCTGTCCTGGCCGCTCTGCACGTAGATGCCGAGTTGCATGCGCATGTTGAGGCCGAATTTTTCGATCACCTGCAGCGTCTGCTTGCCGACCTTGTCGTCGCTGTCGAAAACGCGGATGAGGCCAAAGCCGGCGGCTACGAGCAGGTCCAGGTCCTGCTTGATCTGGGCTTCGGTGATGACCTCGGCGCCCAGGCCGTCGACGCTGGTGGCAGTGCGGTACGGCGAATAAGCCACCGCCTTGCGCGACGTGAACTCGGCGCTCAACGGGCGCAGGTCGACCCCGGTGATCGGGGTCGTGCCGCCGCCGCCACAGGCGGCCAGCACGACGGTGGCGACAAGCGCAACGGCACCCGCGACCAACCGGCCAGCGCGGGCCGCCACGGCGCGGAATGGGATGGACTTCATGGCATTGACCTTTTGCGAGTGCATGTCAGAACGTGTAGACCGCGCCGGCGCCGAACCAGTTGCCCCGGGTCTTGATCCGGGAATCGATACTCGTGAACGCCGAGTTGCTCGGCATGCTCGTTGGCGCCAGGCCCCGCTTGGCGTAATTGACCATGCCGGCGCTGCCATAGAACTGGAAGCCCTGCCCGTAGTCGTAGTTCAGGCCGATGGTGTTGATGGTGGCCGCGTTGGACTGGCCGCGATCGGTGGGGTTGGTCGTCGACGCCGCGCCGAGGTGGAGCAGGCCGGTCGAGGCCGTCCACTTGCCGACCTTGTAGCGCGCGCCGAGCACGAGGTCGAGCGAGGTCGCCGGGTGGCCCTTGTAGATGCCTTCGCCGAGGTTGTTGCTCCAGTCGACGTTGAACGGGTTGTTCCAGAGGTCGTAGTTGCCCAGCGGGTTGTTCGCCGCGGAGAAGAGGAATTTGGCGTACGCGCCGCTCCAGCGGTTGCCGCGCGCGCCGGCCGAAAGCTCGAGTTTGGCGTCGACCTTGTAGGTGGCCATGATCATGCTGATGCTCTGGCTGTTGCCGCCGATCAGCGGGTCGACCAGGGTGTCGTAGAACGGGCCGGTGAAGGGGCCGTGGCTGAACGCGCTGGGCGTGCCGTTCTTGGTGTCCTGGAGCATCACGTTGACCTGCAGGTCGCCGCGAGTGTACTGGGCCCAGAGTTCGACAAAGCGGGGCTTGTTTTTCTTCCAGCCGCGCGCGCCGGGGTCGTAGGTGGCCTCGAGCACCAGGTCGCCCTCGACGACGTCGAACGGGCGCGAGGTGTAGCGCAACGCTCGCGTCAGCAGGCCGTAGCCGGCGCCGCTGGAGCCCCAGGAGTCGGCCAGGCCGATGTTGCTGCCAAAGGGGTAGTCGGCCATGCTCCACGCGCGGGTCTGCATCGCGCCGAAGCGCACGCTGCCGTAGTCTTCGTGGCTGATGCCAACACTCTTGTCGTACCAGAAGCCCTTGAAGTCGTGCTTGCCGTCGCGCCAGCGCTGGCTGACCAGCGCGTCGACCTTGAAGCCGCGTGGCAATGCGTACTTGAACGCCAGGTAGGGCTGGAACAGCGTGACGTGGGTCGTGCCGGCACCGTAGGCCTTGCCCTGCACCAGTTCGTCGGCCCAGGGAAACTCTTTTGAAGCCAGCGGTTCGCGCTGGCAACTGTTGTCCTTGCAGTAGGTGCTGACCTGTGTCGCTTCGACCTTCGCAAACCCGGTCAGGGTGAAGGGCCCGAAATCCAGCGCCAGGCTGGCCGCGGGCGAGGCGATCACCGCCGCCACCAGGCAGCGCGGCAGCCAACCCCGCGCCGGGCTGGCAGCCGGCGGCGTCCGGCGGGCCGGATTCGGACTCTGGGCAGATTCGATATTCATGATGGCTGGCGTCGAAGACGATGAAAGGCGTGAAAGCGCTTTCACAAGCGTAGTGGATGTCCCTGTTTGGCGTCAACGCTCGGCTGCCCCGTGTTTTCCCGCCCTAGGCAGTCGGGCCGAGCGATGCTCTCGGCTGCGCACCGAGCGGTGTTCGGGTAAACCTGCGGATGCTTCATGAAAGCGCTTTCACTATCATGCCGCGACGCGGTATCTGCTGCGCTGCCGAGGGTACAAGATGGATCTGAAACGAGCCTGTGGTCTGGCGGGGTTGGTCGGCTTGGCTATGCTGACAAGCGTTGCCGCGCAACCCATCAAAGCCGGTGCCGGCACCTACTTTGCCGCGCCCAAGGGCAGCGACAAGGGCCTGCCGCCGGCGCCGTTGCGCACCGAGGCGATGTTGAAACAAGCCGCGCCGACGAGCCAGTGGTATTCGACGCTGATCTTCAACCCCACGCCCTTCCCGCTCTTCGTGCAGCCGATGACGGTGAAGACCACGCCGGCCGGTTTCGAGATGGTCCTGCCGAGCAAAGAGGTCACGACCACCAACCGCCTCGACACCGAGGTCGGCTATCCGCATCGCGACCCGCTCGTGATCTCGCCGCTGGCGTTCGAGCCCGGCCCGGCCAAGCTGGCCAAGACCGGCGACTGGTCGATCGACATCTCGTTTGCGCGCGGCGCCGACGACATGCTGGTGACCGTCGCCCACGGCAACCCGTACGCCTTCATCCAGCTCTCGCGTGGCGACCTCCGCCTGCGCCTGCCCGCCGCAGGCGAACGATTCGACAACGGCGGCGACGCGCGTGTGCTCGCACTGCGCGTCAAAGGCAAGGCCTACGCGCTGTTCGGCCCGACCGGCACACGCTGGGAATCGGTCTCGCCGACCGAGTGGATTGCACGCCTGCCGGCCGACAAGCGCTACCTGTCGGCCGCGGTGCTGCCCGACGACAAGGCCGACACCCTGGCGCTGCTGGCCCGCCATGCCTACGCCTTTGTGCAGGACACCCGCGTCGACTGGCGCTACGACGCACCAGCGAGCCAGGTCGAGACCACCTTCAAGGCGACCACCAAGGTCATGGAAGGTGCCGACAACGGCCCGCTGTTTGGCCTGTATCCGCACCACTGGTTCAAGAACGCGGCCGTCGAAGGCAAGCTCGGCCCGGCTTACGACACCGTGCGCGGCAAGATCCGCCTGCTCGCCGCCGCAGAGTTCAAGACCAGCCACGCCTACACCGGCTTCGTGCCCTACTGGCCGGGCGTGGCCGACTCAGCGCGCAAGGCCGAACTGGCTGATTTGATGAAGGCCGACCAGCGCAATGCGCGCCGCATGATGCTGCCCGAGGGCTTCAGCGCCTACTGGCAAGGCAAGGGCCTGCAGCGCATCACCAAGCTGATGGACGTCGTCGAGCAGCAGGGCGACAAAGAAGGCCGCGACCAGCTGCTCGCGATGGTCAAGAAGCGCATGGAAGAGTGGTTCTCCGGCGGCGACGCCAAGCGCTACTTTTTCTACGACAAATCGCTCGGCGCGGTGGCCAGTTATCCCGACGAATTTTTCGCCATCGCCGAGATCAACGACCACCACTTCTGGTACGGCTACTGGATCCGCGCCGCCGCCGAGATCGCATTGCGCGACCCGGCCTGGATCGCCAAGGACCAATGGGGCGCGATGGTCGAGTTGCTGATCGCCGATATCGCCACCACCGAACGTGGCCGCGCGGACTTCCCGTTCCTGCGCAATTTTGACCCCTACGAAGGCCACGCCTGGGCCAACGGCCTGGGTGGTGTCGGCGATTACGGCGTGCTCGGCAACAACCAGGAATCGTCGTCCGAATCGATCAACGCCTGGGCCGGGCTGATCCTGTGGGGCGAGATCACCGGCAACCGCGAATTGCGCGATCTCGGCATGTACCTCTACGCCACCGAGTCGCAGGCGATCAACCATTACTGGTTCGACGTCCACGGCCTGGTGCTTGCGCCGGAGTACAAAAACGTCGACGTCGCGCAGCTCTTCGGCGGCAAATACATCCACAACACCTGGTGGACCGACGACCCGCGCCAGTCGACCGGCATCAACCTGCTGCCGATCACGACTGCGTCGACCTATTTTGGCCAGTACCCCGACTATGTCCGGCGCAACCTCGCTGGGCTGAAAGACGAGCAGGCGCTGTGGGCGTCGCGCGGCAAGAAGGTCGACCCGCCCGACATCTGGCAGGACATCTTCGCCAAGTACCTGGCGCTGGCCGATCCAGTGCAAGGCCTGGCGCAATGGAACCGCTGGGGCGCGGTCGAGTTGGGCGAAACCCGGTCGCACACGCTGCACTTTTTGCTGAGCCTGAACGAAATGGGCGCGCCCGATTTCAGTGTCAGCGCCGACACGCCGCTGTATTCGGTCTTCAAGCGCGCCGATGGGCGCAAGACCTACCTCGCATTCAACGCCACCAAGGCGCCGATCAAGGTGCGCTTCAGCGACGGCAAGTCGGTCGACGTCGCGCCCGGGAACCTGATGCGTGCCCAATAGGTGGCGACCCTTGCGCGCGCCCGGCGCTAAGGGAAAGTCACAGCACGGCACCCCTTGCCATCCAGACGGCCGAAATCTATGCTTCTATGAAAGCGCTTTCAGAGTCATTTGAAAATCACTTCGTCGCTGCGCGGATCTGCAGCGGTCGAATCGAACGCCGCTCTCGCGCTCCAAGTCGCCACGCAAACTCCACACCCTGCCAGGAAGTTCGGTCATGAACATCTACTCCAGAACCTTCGCACCACAAGCCGCCTCTCTGGCGCTGGCGCTGCTGTTGTCAGCCTGTGGCGGCGGTGAAGCCGAAGCCCCGCCGAGCGCCGCCGAACTCGCCGCCCCCACGGTGAGCATCACCGACAGCGAGACCGGTGTCACCGCAGCCGGCGACGTCACCTTCATCTTCAGCTTCAGCAAAAACGTCGGCACCAGCTTTGGCGTCGACGACGCGGTCGTCGCCGGGGGCAGCAAGGGCGTCTTCACGATGTCCACCGACGGCAAGTCCGCCACGCTGCTCGTCAGCCCGACGCCCAACTCCAGCGGCAGCATGACGGTCAGCGTCGCTGCCGGCGCTTTCACCGACAGCAACGGGCAGGCCAATGCGGCCGCCGCGTCCAAGTCGCAGGCCTATTCCACGGTGCCAAAAACCCAGATGGCGCTGCCGCTGAATTTTGATTCGGCGACGGTCAACTACGCCTTCATCGGTTTTGGCGGTGCCGAAGATTCGACCCTCGCCGCCGACCCCACCAACGGCGCGAACATGGCGGCCAAAGTTGTGCGCGCTGCAGGCGCCGAGACCTATGCCGGCACGACGCTGAGCGCCGCCGCGGGCCTGGGCATCACCCCCAAGATCCCGTTCAACATCACCGACACCCGCATCACGGTGCGTGTCTGGTCGCTTGACGCGGGAATCGCGGTGCGGCTCAAGGTCGAGGACCACGCTGACGCCACCCGATCAGTCGAGACCGAAGCCATGACGACCACGGCTGCCGGCTGGCAGACGCTGACCTTCGATTTCAAGAATCACGCCAGCGGCACCGCGGCGATGAACCTGGGCTACAACTACGACAAGGCGACGATCTTTTTTGACTTCGGCCGCGACAAGGCTGCGGCGGTCCAAAAGACCTACTACTTCGACGACGTCACCTTCGTTCCTGGCGTAGCCGCCGGCGGCGGTGGTGGTGGTGGTGGCGGTGCCGCGACGACGCTGCTGTCGTTCGACGAAGCCGCCCCGGCGTTCACCGGCATGGGTGCCTACGGCGGCGCTGTGCCGACGGTCGAAGCCGGGCCGACGGGCGGCTCGGGCATGGCCCTCAAGATCGTCAAGCCGACCAGCCCGGACACCTGGGGCGGCACCTTCTTCGGGGTCGCTGCGGTGCCCTTCACGGCCGACCGCAAGGTGGTTACCGCGCGGGTCAATTCGAGCAAGGTCGGCGCCATCATCAAGTTCAAGGTCGAGGTCGCCGGTGGCCCGAGTGTCGAAGTTGCCGGCACCGCCACCGGCGCGGCCAACACCTGGGGCACGGTGTCCTGGGACTTCGCTGCGGTCGACCTGAGCAAGGCCTACACCATCGTCGCCATCACGCCCGACTCGGATGTCGTGACCAACGGCCAGATCTATTTCATCGACACCATCAGCCTGGCCGCGGCCGCGCCGGTGGTGCCGCCGCCCGCACCCGGCGCCACCTTTGTCTCGTTCGACGAAGGTGTGCCTGCGTTCTCGGCGATGGGCGCTTACGGCGGCGCGCTGCCAACCGTCGAAGTCGGCCCGACGGGCGGCACCGGCAATGCGCTGAAGCTGCTCAAGCCGACCGGGCAGGAGACCTGGGGCGGCGTCTTCTTCACCACCGCGACGATCCCCTTCGCGGCCGGCAGCAAGGCGATCACCGCGCGGGTTTATTCGACCCGCGCGGCAGCGGTCATCAAGTTCAAGGTCGAAGTCCCGGGCGGCACCAGCGTCGAGGTCGCGGCTGCGGCCACGGGTGCGGCCAACACCTGGTCCACCGTGACCTGGGACTTCTCTGCGGTCGACCTGAGCAAGACCTACAAGATCATCGCCATCACCCCTGATGCCGAAACCGCGACCAGCGGCCAGACCTACTACTTCGACGACATCAAGGTCGCGGCCTCGGCCGCTGGCGGCTCAGCCGGGCCGATCACGATCGCGAGCCTGGACGAACCCGGCGCAACGTTGGTCGGTTTCGAAGGCGGCTGGGTGACCGTGATCATGGCCGAGTCGGCAGTCGCGCTGGAAAACGCGGCCTGCGGCAGCAGCAGCGCCAACAAGGTCGGCAAGTGGATCAAGCCCGCCACGAATGTCGCCAACTACGCCGGCTTCACGGTGGTCACCGTAGCCAACGGCGGGCTGCCGACGATCGGATTCACCGACACCGCAAAAACCATGACCGTGCGGGTCTGGTCGCCCGATGCCGGCATCCCGGTGCGCCTGAAGGTCGAAGACGTCGGCGACGGCAGCAAATTTGTCGAGACCGAAACCCTGACCACCACCGCCGGTGGCTGGCAGACGTTGACCTTCAACTTTGCGGCCCCGGCAGCCGGCGCGCTGAACCTCGCTTACACCTACAACAAGGTCTCGATCTTCTTCAACTTTGGTGCTGTCGGCAGCGGCAAGAACTACTTCTTCGACGACGCCACGTTTGTCACCGGCACCGGCACCAACACCGTCTTGGTCACCTTCGACGAGACCACACCACGGGTGCTGACGGGTTTTGGCGGCGCCGAGAATTCGACCGTCGTCGGGACTTCGTTGCAGCCGGGCGGTGCGAGCGGGCCGGCCAACGTCGGCGCCGCCAACACCACCAGGGCGGCCAAGGTGATCAAGAACGCTGGCGAAGTCTGGGCCGGCACCACCGTGGTGGCCAAGCTCAACGACGCCGTGCCGACGATCCCGTTTGCCACTGGCGCCACCAAAATGTCGCTGCGCGTGTGCAGCCCGTACCCGGCGGGCATGCGCGTGCGCATGAAGGTCGAAAAGGCCGGCACGCCGAGCATCAACAGCGAAGTCGATGCCTACACGACGACCAGCAACGCCTGGGAGACCCTGACCTTCGACTTCGGCCCGCTGGGCAAACATTTCATCCCGAACGGCCCGGGGCCAAACGGCTACAACCTGAGCCTGCCGACATCACAACTCAACGTGAGCCAGACCTACAACAAGGTCAATGTCTTCTTCGACTTCGGCCTCGGCGACGGCGGCTACGGCACGATGCCCGATGCACGCACCTACTACTTCGACGAGTTGAAGTTCGTCGGGCCCTGAACCGTTGTCAATCGATCGGGGCGGGCAGACGCCAGGCGACCAGGCCTGAACTGCCCCGCGCCTTGACGGCTACCAGCGCTGCACCCAGCGCAGCGACAGCAGCAGGCTGCGCGGCGCGCCGGCTTCGTAGTGGCGGCCGTTGGCGTCGTTGACGATGACGCTACCGGCGTAGGCCTTGTCGCCGACGTTGTCGACACGCAGCAGCGCTTCGATGGCGCTTTTGCCGGCGTTGTTGGCACCACCAAAGTCGACCAGCTCCCAGCGTTTCGACCAGCGCAGGTTGGCCACGCTGTAGCCGGCTGCCGACTCGGTATTCAGGTCATTCGCCGCGGTGCGCCCGACGGCGCGCCACTCGATTGCGAACTCGCCGATCGAAGCCGCAGGCTGCCAGGCGACTTCGGCCCAGGCGGTGCCACGCTGCGTGCCGGCGATGCGGTTGCCGGCGGGCACCGGCACCGCGGCGGCCGCGCAGGGGATCGCGCTGCAGGTCAAAAAGCCATCCGTGTAGCGGGCCTTCAATGCCGTCAGCGCCGCCTGCGCGCGCCACGCGCTGCTGATCTGCCAACGGGTGCTGAACTCGGCGCCATAGCGCTGCGTGCGCCCGACATTGCGAAAGCTCGATCGCCCGCCGGCGTTGGTGGCGATGCCGATCTCGTCGTCGGTATGGACCTTGAACGCTGCGACGTCGAACTCAAAACCGCCGCTGCGCCATTTCGCTCCGAGCTCGATCTGGCGGCTGCCCTGGCCACGCAGCGCGGTGTTGAAACCAGCGCTGCCGTCGGGCCGGTAGGCGAGTTCGCCGAGCGTCGGCGACTCGAATCCGCGCGCCGCGCTGGCATGCACGATCCAGCCCGGCGCGACCGTCCAGCGCAGGCCGAGCACCGGGTTGGTGTAGCTGTAGTCGAGCTGGCCGCTGTCGTCGCCGTTGCCGAGGAATTTGTCGCTGGCAGTCATCGAGACCTTGCCGCTGCGCAGCCCGCCGGTGGCCTGCCAGCCCGCGGCCAAGGGCAGCACCGCCTGCACATAAGCGTCGCGCGTGCGCGCCGCATTGACCTCGTCGCGGCGCAGGCGGCCGGTGACACCGAGCACTTGCGCCGCACCGGTACCGGTGAAGTTTTCAAAACCGCGCCGGTCGTCGCCCTGGTTGTCGATGCTGATGCCGGTGGCGATGTCCGCGCCAACGACTTGCCACAGCAGCCGGCCTTCGACGCCGGTATAGCTGCGCGAAAAGTCGATCACACCACCACCATGCCGCGGGTTGGCCTGCGTGCCGGCGGCAATCGCCAGCCATTGCACGACGTCGCGCGAGCCTTCGTAGAGTGTCAGCGTGCTTTCGCGTAGCGCGCTGCCGTCAGCAAAAGCATGCCGCCAGCTGACACCGGCCTGGGCCTGGGCAATCGTCTTGCGGGTATTGAACTGCGCCGCCTGCGATGTCGTCTGGGTGGGGTCGGCGGCAAACTGCGCTGCGGTCAAACCGAGCGGATCCTGTGCCGCCTGTTCGTGCACCGAGCCGAGCACCGTGATGCGGTCGTTGGCACCTTGCCAGGCCAGGCGCACATTGCCCAAGGTGCGGCGTGCCGCGCTCTGCGGGCGAAAGCCGTCCAGCTCCAACTGGCTCAGGCTGGCCTTGACATCAACACCGTCGCCCAGCGGCGTGGCGATCGTGAAGCGGCCCTGACGCAGGCCGGCCGCGCCGACATCCAGCGCCAGCTCCGACGCGGCCACCTGCACCGGCGCCGAATGCAGCGCGATGACACCGCCCGAGCTGTTGCCGTAGAGCACAGAAAACGGCCCGCGCAGGACCTCGACGCGCGCCGCACCGGCGAGATCAAAATGGGCGACCTGGCCTTGGCCGTCGGGGCCTGATGCCGGGATGCCGTCGGTGTACAGGCGCATGCCACGCACGCCAAAACCGGCGCGGGCACCGAAGCCGCGCGAGCTGATCTGCAAGTCCTGCGCGTAGTTGTTGCGGTTGGCCACCACCAGCCCGGGCACACGCGCCAGCGCTTCCGACAGGTTGATCATCGCGCCGGCACTGCGCAGGTCTTCGCGGCCAACGGCGCTGATCGCATACGGCGCTTCAAGTACCGCCTGGCCGCGCAGCGAGCCGGTGATGACGATCGTGCCGCTCTGGCTCGCAGGCTGCGCAGCCTGCCCCCAGGTCGGCAGCGGCGCCAGCGCGGCGACCGCGGCCATCGCCAAGGGTGTCAAACGATTCAATTGAATGGTCATGGGGAGGTTGATGTCGGAGGGCTGTTTTTGGAAGGCAGTGACTGCGATCAGGGCGCCGCGCTCGGCACGCCACAAACCGGGGTCGAGGTTGCTTGCGCCGGCACCGCGCTGCCGGCTTTCTTTTGCGCGAGGGCGACGCCGTTGCGCACCGCGACGATCTCGGCCACGATCGATACCGCGATCTCGGCCGGCGTGCGCGAGCCCAGGTCCAGGCCGATCGGGCCATGCAGGCGGTCGATTTCGGCCTGGCTCAAATCAAACAGCTTCAGGCGCTCCTTGCGGGTCGCGGTATTCACCCGCGAGCCGAGCGCGCCGACATAAAACGCCGGCGACTTGAGCGCTTCGAGCAGCGCCATATCGTCGAGTTTGGGGTCGTGCGTGACAGCGATCACCGCGCTGTGCGGGTCGAGGTGCAGCTCGAGCACCAGGTCGTCGGGCATGGTTTTGCTGAAGGTCGTATTCGGGATGTCCCAGGTGAGGTGGTATTCCTCGCGCGGGTCGCAGCAGATGACTTCAAAGTCGAGCGCCAAGGCCATCTGCGCCGTGACCCGCGACAACTGGCCGGCACCGATGATGAGCAGCCGCCAACGCGGGCCGAAGAGCGCGCGCAGGGTGTTGCCGTCAAAGCTGAAGACCTCGCCGCGCGAGGCGGGCTCGATCATCACCGCGCCGGTTTGCAAATCGAGCCGGCGCGCGACGAGCTCGTGCCGCGCAGTGCGCGTGAGCACCTCGTCGATCCAGCCGCTGTCGGCCAGCGGCTCCTGCACCAGGCGCAGGTTGCCGCCGCAGGGCAGGCCGAAGCGCGACGCTTCTTCCTTGCTGACGCCGTAGTTGACCAGCGAAGGTTTGCCGACCCGCTCGCCATGCCGCACCCGTTCGATGAGGTCGTCTTCGATGCAGCCACCCGAGACCGAGCCGACGACCAAGCCGTCACCGCGCAGCGCGAGCAGCGCGCCCGGCGGCCTTGGTGCCGAGCCCCAGGTTTCGATGACCGTGACGAGCCACACCGGGTGGCCTTGTTTTTTCCAGTCGCGGGCCTGGGCCAGCACTTGCAGATCAAGACTGTCCATCGTCGGGCTCCTTTGCTTGCAGTGCAGTGCGGTATCAGTTGAGGTAGCTGCGCGGATGGCGCGCCGGCTCGCGCAGCGCGCGGCCCAGGTCGGCCAGGCTGGCCAGGTTGTGCACGGGCAGGAAGCGGTCAACATGCGGCAGCAGCGCACGCACCCCGGCGGCCTTGGCTTGAAATCCGTCAAAGCGCAACAGCGGATTGAGCCATACGACCTGGTGCGCCATGCGGTGCAGTTGTGCCGCTGCGGTGGCGAGTTGGCCATGATCATCACGGTCGAGGCCGTCACTGACGAGCAGCACCGCGGCATTGCCACCAAGCACACGCCGCGCCCAGCGGCGGTTGAATTCCTCGAGGCAGACTCCGATGCGCGTGCCACCTTTCCAGTCGTGCACCTGCTCGTCGGCAGCCTTCAGCGCCTGGTCAGGATCGCGATGGCGCAGGCAGCGGGTGATGTTGCTCAGGCGGGTGCCGAAGGTGAAGGTCTGGACCTTCATGTAGCGCCGCGTCAGGCCATGCACATAGTGCAAAAACAGCCGTGCATAACGTTCCATCGAACCGGAGATATCGAGCAACACCACCAGCGGCGGCGTCTCGCGGCGTGCGCGTGTGAAATACGGCGTCAGCATCTGCGGCTGGCGCGCCATGCCCTGCATGGTGCGGCGCAAGTCGATGCGGCCGCGGGCTGCGGCCTCGTGACGCCGGCGCAGCACCGGCTGCACCGGCAGCGGCGCGGATTCGGCCAGGGTCTTGGCGAGCGCAAATTCGGCAGCGGTCATGGTCTCGAAGTCAGCACGCTGCAAACGCTCGCGCTCTGAAAAACTGAAGGTCGTCTCGAACTGGACTTCTTCTTTGGCGGTCTCGTTCGCCGGGTTCGGCCGGTTCGGCGTGCGCGCCTCGCGCGGTGGCGCCAGGGCTTCGGCGATGCGGTTGGCACGTTTGGGCTGGACCTTGTCGCCGCGCCCGGTGATCTTGGGCAGCATCGCGTACATCATCTGCTCGAGCAGTTTTGGGTCGCGAAAAAAAGCATCAAAAGCAGCATCAAAAATCACCTGCTGCTCATGGCGGTCGAGCATCACCGCCGACAGCGCCGCGCGCACGTCCTCACGCTGATCCAGGCCCACAACTTCGACTGCTGCGATGCCGGCAAGCACGCGATCCGGCCCGACTTGCAGGCCCGCGGTGCGCAACACGCGCGAGAAGTGGACGATGTTGTCGGCGAACATGGTCAGGCCGATGTTGAGGTCGGCGGACGCCATGCCAATGCCGATGCCGATGCCGATGGCGCCGGCGATGCTGCGGCGAGCAAAGCCGCGGGTGGGCAGCCGGGGGCGCGACATCGTTCCCGGCAAAGCCACGGGCGGGCAGCCGGGGGCGCGCCTTTGCGCAGCCGAGAAGGTGAGCAGGGACACAAACGGTCCGGGGGACCGTTTGTGCCTTGCGAACGGCCGGGCCTCCCGGCCCGGCGCGGCCTGCAAGGCCAGGACGACTGGCCGCGCGCTTCAGCGCGCATCGTCATCTGACTCGTCGCAGCAGTTCGAACGAAGCGAACGCAGTGAGCGAAGTGAGTTCTGCGACGGGCCAGGCGTTCGAGCATCGCAGGGCAGTCGCGCAGCGACCCAGCAATGAAGCGCCACCGGCTGTCCGCCCGCGGCTTTGCCCGCCGCGACGCCGACGGAGCAGTGGTGAGTTCAGCACGGCGGCCCACAGAATTTCAATCCAGCAGCGCCCGGGCCTTCAGCTCATCGAGCAGCTTGGCCATGTCGCCCCCCTGCATGCGCACGATATCGTCCTGGTACTTGAGCAGCACGCCCAGCGTGTCGTGCACGCTGGCCGGGTCCAGGCGCATCGAGTTCATCGCCACCAGCGCATTCGTCCAGTCGATCGTCTCGGCGACGCCGGGCGACTTGAAGAGGTCCAGCGTGCGCATGCGCTGCACAAATTCGACGACCTGCCGGTACAGGCGATCGGACGCCCCGGGCGCCTTGAGCTTGACGATCTGCAACTCGCGCTCGACATCCGGGAACTCGACCCAGTGATAGAGGCAGCGGCGTTTCAGCGCATCGTGGATCTCGCGGGTGCGGTTGCTGGTGATCAGCGTCACCGGCGGCGCTTCGGCGCGGATCGTGCCCAGCTCGGGCACGGTGATCTGGTTTTCGGCCAGCACCTCGAGCAAAAAGGCGTCAAAGGGTTCGTCGGCGCGGTCGAGTTCGTCGATCAGCAGCACCGGCGATCTGGCCTGCGTCAGCGCTTGCAGCAAGGGCCGCTCGATCAGCATCTCGCGTGAATACAGGCTCTTGACGAGGCGGTCATGGTCGATCGTGTGTGCCGCTTCGGCGATGCGGATCTCGACCATCTGGCGCGCGATATTCCACTCGTAGGCGGTCTGCGCGATGTCCAGGCCTTCGTAACACTGGACCCGCAGCAGCCGGGTCGACATCATCGCCGCCAGCGCCTTGGCCAGCTCGGTTTTGCCGACACCCGGCTCGCCTTCGAGAAATAGCGGGCGTTGCAGCTTCAGGCTCAGGAACAGCGCGGTCGCCAGGCGGCGGTCGCAGACATAGTTCTGCGCCGCCAGGCCGGCGATCACGGCGTCCACCGAGGCCGGTAGCGGATTTTGCGGCGCCTTCGGTGCCGGATCGTGCGGCGCGTTCGGTGACGGGTTCGGGACAGCACTCATTCGAGATCCAAAAATAGTCGCGGCGGCATGGCTTGACGCCGATGCCGCCGCATCATGCCGGGCGCAGCCGCGGGGATTATGTGCGGCTGTGCTGAATCAGCCTTGACGCGCCAACGCCGCAGCGACCGCGCGCGAAGCCATCACGCTGATCATCGCTGCGCGGTACTCTGCCGTGCCGTGCAGGTCGGCGTTGATGCCATCGGCCGAGACCTTGACCGCTTTTGCCGCCGCCGGCGTGAAGCTGGCGTTCAATGCCGCTTCGATATCGGTGGCGCGGAAGACGCTGCTCTTCGCACCCGTCACCGCCACCCGCACGCCGCCCACGCCCTGGCTGACAAACACGCCGACGAGCGCAAAGCGCGACGCCGGTTGTTTGAACTTGATATACGCAGCGCGTGTCGGCGCCGGGAAGCTGACCGCGGTGATCAGCTCGCCGGGTTGCAGCGCGGTGGCGTAGACGCCGGTGAAAAAGCTGTCGCCGCTGATCTGGCGCTGGTTGGTGTGCACCGTCGCACCGAGCGCCAGCACCGCTGCCGGGTAGCAGGCCGCCGGGTCGGCGTTGGCGATCGAGCCGCCGATGGTGCCCATATTGCGCACCATCTGGTCACCGATGCCACCCGCGAGTTCAGCCAGTGCCGGGATCGTCTTGCGGACGTCGGCCGATGCCGCGACCGCGGCATGTTTGGTTGTCGCGCCGATGATCAGCGCGCCACCATCAACCCGGATGCCGGACAGATCGGCGATGCCGCCGAGGTCCACCAGGCGCTCCGACGATGACAGGCGCAGTTTCATCGCCTGCACCAGGCTCTGGCCGCCGGCCAGGAAACGTGCGTCGCCGGTTGCCGCGGCAGCGGCAGCGGCGCTGCTGGCCGGACGTTGGTATTCGAATGAGTACATTTTTGAGATCTCCGTAGGATTGCAGTCAGGCCAGCCGCTCAGGCGATCTTGTGGGCAGCGCGCCAGACGCGCTCGGCGGTGGCCGGCATCGCGATGTCGCGCACCCCGAGGGCGTCGGTCAAGGCGTTGATGAAGGCCGGCGGCGAGCCGATCGCGCCGGCCTCGCCGCAGCCCTTGACGCCGAGCGGGTTGTGCGTGCACGGCGTATTGGTGTGGTCGACATTGAAGTTCGGCAGGTCGTCAGCACGCGGCATCGCGTAGTCCATGTACGAGCCAGTCAACAACTGGCCGGAGTCGGGGTCGTAGACACAACCTTCGAGCATCGCCTGGCCCAGGCCCTGCGCAATACCGCCATGCACCTGGCCTTCGACGATCATCGGATTGATGATGTTGCCGAAGTCGTCGACCGCTACAAAACTGGCCACCTGGGTGCGGCCGGTGTCGGGGTCGACCTCGACCTCGCAGATGTAGCTGCCCGATGGGTAGGTGAAGTTGGTCGGGTCGTAGAAGGCGTTTTCGTTCAAGCCCGGCTCGAGCTTGTCGAGCGGGTAGTTGTGCGGCACATAGGCCGCAAAAGCCACCGCGCCAAACGGCACCTTCTTGTCGGTGCCGGCGACCTTGAATTCGCCATTGTCAAACTCGATGTCCGTGTCCGACGCTTCAAGCAAATGGGCCGCGATCTTCTTGCCCTTGGCGATGATCTTGTCCACGGCTTTCACGATCGCCGTGCCGCCAACCGCCAGCGAGCGGCTGCCGTAGGTGCCCATGCCAAACGGCACCCGGCCGGTATCGCCGTGCGAGATCTCGATGCTCTCGACCGGCACCCCCAGCTTGGCCGCGACGACCTGCGCGAATGTCGTCTCGTGGCCCTGGCCGTGGCTGTGCGAGCCGGTGAATACCGTGATCGAGCCGGTCGGGTTGACACGCACCTCGCCGACTTCAAACAGCCCCGCGCGGGCGCCCAGTGCACCAGCGATGTTGCTCGGTGCGATGCCGCAGGCTTCGATGTAGCAGCTGTATCCCAGGCCACGCAATTTGCCCTTGGCAGCCGACGCCGCTTTGCGCGCCGGGAAACCCGCCACGTCGGCCATCTTGATCGCTTTGTCCAGGTGCGCGGCGTAGTCGCCGGTGTCGTAGGTCAGGCCCACTGGCGTCGCATACGGGAACGTGGTGATGAAGTTTTTGCGGCGGATTTCTGCCGGGTCCATCTTCATCTCGCGGGCCGCGGTTTCGACGACGCGCTCGACGAGGTAGGTCGCCTCCGGCCGGCCGGCGCCGCGGTAGGCATCGACTGGTGCGGTGTTGGTAAAGACCGCTTTGACATTCGCGTAGATCAGCGGCGTCTTGTACTGGCCGGCGAGCAGCGTCGCGTACAGGATCGTCGGCACCGCCGAAGCGAAGGTCGACAGGTAGGCGCCCATATTGGCCACCGTGTGCACCCGCAGCGCGAGGAAGTTGCCCTGCGCGTCCATCGCCAGCTCAGCCGTGCTGACATGGTCGCGGCCATGCGCGTCGGTGAGGAACGATTCGCTGCGCTCGGCCGTCCACTTGATCGGCCGCCCGACATGCTTGCTGGCCCAGACCAGCGCGCAGTCTTCGGGGTAGAGAAAGATCTTCGAGCCGAAGCCGCCACCGACATCGGGCGCGATGACACGCACTTTGGATTCCGGCAGGCTGAGCACAAAAGCGCACATCAGCAGGCGCTCGACATGCGGGTTCTGGTTGGCGACATAGAGCGTGTAGCTCTCGTCGTGTTTGGTGTAGCTGGCGTTGACAGCGCGCGGCTCGATCGCGTTGGGGATCAGCCGGTTGTTGGCAAAGCTGATCTTGGTGACATGTGCTGCCGCCTTGATCGCAGCGTCGACGCCGTCCTTGTTGCCATGGCCCCAGTCGTAGCAGACATTGCTCGGCACTTCGTCGTGCACCGCGCTGGCGTGGCCATGCGCGCTGGCGGTATCGATCACCGCGGGCAGGACTTCGTACTCGACGTCGATCAGCTCCGCGGCATCCTTGGCCTGGGTGATCGAATCGGCGATGACCAACGCGAGCTGGTCGCCGACATGGCGCACCTTGCCTTGTGCCAGCACCGGGTGCGCCGGCTCCTTCATCGGCGTGCCGTCGATGTTGTTGATGAGCCAGCCGCAGGGCAGGCCGCCGACCTTGGCGTCGGCCAGATCAGCGCCGGTGAAGATCGCGACGACGCCCGGCGCGGCCTTGGCCTTGCTGAGGTCGATCGACTTGATGCGCGCGTGGGCATGCGGGCTGCGCAAGAAGATGGCGTAGGTCTGGCCATGCTGGGTGACGTCGTCGGTGTACTGGCCGGCGCCGGTGAGGAAACGGAAGTCCTCGCGGCGCAACATCGATGTGCCGATGGGGGAGTTGGGGGGTTGGGACATGTCG
>JANOKR010000034.1:0-6187 GCA_031419315.1 Betaproteobacteria bacterium | reverse complement strand
CAGCACAAATCCGGCGGTCGTGCCGGTGCCGGTTTGCGCGCCGGCGAGCGGGTCGCCGCCCTTCAGTACGGCGGGGCTGCGGTTCGCTTCATGCTGACACTCGTTGCAGGCGCACCAGTCGGTCGGCGCTAGCGCTGGTTGGCGCCGGAATCGACCGCGCCGCTAAGCCCGATGCGTCAGGGCGTGGCAGCAATGGCGGCATCCGCGCGCACAACACCGGCACCCACCGGATTGCACACGATGGACCCGCAGGCCGCGCCCCAGGTCACGGTGCTCGGCGTCGAGACGTTCATGACCCAGCGTGATCCGACATCGGGCATCGGCAGTGCGGTCGACTTCAGAATCGACTCCACCTGGGCTTGATTTAGCGTCGGATTCTTCTGCAGGATCATGGCCGCGACCGACGCCACATGGGGTGTGGCCATCGACGTTCCGCCCACGAAGTAGAAGTTGGCCAAAGGCGCTCCTGCGCGAAAGATGCCTTGCCCGTTCGACCACCACGGCAGATGGTTGTAGGCAGGTTCCCCCGGAAATGGCCCACGGACCCAGGAACCCGGCGCCAGCACGTCCAGTTGCTGGCCAGGCAGTGCGCGGCTGCTGAAGTCGGCGACATACAAGTCGTCGGCGCTCGTGGGGTCGGGCACCTCGCCCGATCCGGGCAGGGTGGGCGCCTGACCGTACTGCAGCCACCACATGCGATAAGGCGTGTTCGAGCTGTCGGGGCGGACCCATTCGCCCTTCCAGCCGATAGCACCCGCTGAAATGACGGGTGCGTAGGCGCCCGGGTAGGACATGCCTGCAGCCCCTTCGTTGCCCGCGGCGGCGACCACGATCACACCGTTGGCAATCGCGCGGTCGAGCGCGGCTTTCTCGACCGGCTCCTGCGCCGGGCCGCCCAGACTCATGTTGACAACCATTGGGCGGTAGCCGGCAATCGCCAGGTCGGTCACATAGTCCAGGCCCGCAGCCACCATGGCGCTGGTGCCACCAACCCCATTGCCGCCGGGGTAGCCGCACTTGGGCAGCGCCGGGATCTGGAAGTCGGTCAGCACACGGACCGGAATGATTGTGACCTCGGGTGCCACACCGCGCACCATCAGCGCAGGCAGGTCGAAGCCGGCTGTGGTGTCGAAAGGGTTCTTGTAGTAGTAGCCGATGATCGTGCTTGCCACGTGCGTGCCATGCGACGAGGCACGCGAACCGATCCACGACGTGCGGTTGAGTTGCCCGACGTCGATGCCGAACCCGCATGGGTCCAGGTTGCCGGCCTTGAAGGTGAACGGCTGGTAGAAGCCCGCGCCCAAATGGGTGGCGACGCGTGCAGCGGGGAAATAGTCGCGCCAGTTTGGTACCAAGCCGGTGTCGAGCACCGCGACATAGACCCCGCGACCGGTCTGCGTGACCGCGGTGGCATTGATGACGTCCAGATCCCAGGCCACGTAGCCGGCAGCGGTTGATGTCGCCCCGCCAAACTGCTGTCGGGCACTTTGCGCCCCTGCAAAGACGGGCAACAAGGTCAGCGCTGCGGCCGCGAGGCGGAAGATGGTTCGGCGGGTCATGGGGTGCCTCGTCGGGTTGTTGAAGCCAACCACCGTAGCCTCAATCTCGCCGCTGGGCAACCCCTCGCGCACAGGGTACGGCGGGGCGCCGCGCGCTCGTGACGCCGGGCAGTCGATTCAGGTGGTGGTCGTCGGCGCCGGCCGGTGGCCGTTCAACAACAGCCAGCCGCGCGCGATGCGGTAGGTCGCCCACAGGCCGAGCACAAACATGCCGGCGATCCAGGTGCCGATGCCGATCAGGATCACCGCCAGCGGGATCGAAATCAGCGCCACCAACACCGCCCAGGCCAGAGCAAACCAGAAGGTGCCGATCTGCCAGGCGAAGTGCGACTCAAGCCAGGTGCCGCGTGCCTCGCCGCGTTTGACGTAGCTGATGATGATCGCAATGATCGACGGCCAGCCGAACAGGAACGAGCCGATGACACTCGCCGCACCAAAGGCGCCGAGCGCGATGCCGAAGGCATGCAGCGCATAGACGATGTGCGTGGTGCGCACCAGCGACAACGGGGCTTCGACGGTGGTCAGTTGGGCAGTGGTCATGGTGGGTTCCGGTAGCGGTTGTGGCGGTTGTTGTTCGACGCCGCTGAAGATGGGGCCATCGGCTGGATAACAAGAGCCGCGCCGGCCGGATTCAAGCCGGCTTGGCCACCAGCGGCGCCCGCGTCGACAGCATCAAGACAACCCAGCCGGCCAGCGCAAAGGGCAGGCCGACCCAGGCCACCTTGTCAAAACCGATCGCGACTGACGCCGCGCCGCCGACCGCCGCGCCGAGTGCGGTGCCCAGGTACAACATCGAGCCGTTGAGCGACAGCACGAGCGGCGTCTGCGGCCCGGCCAGTTGGGCCAGCCGGCCCTGCAGCGGCGCCATCATGCCGAAGCCGGCGCCGGCCCAGAGCAGCAGCACGAGCAACATCCACACCGGCTGGCCGGCGGTCAACGGCAGCAGGGCCATCATCGATGCGAGCAGGCCGAGTTGCACGCTCAAGGTCCGCCGCGCGCCAAAGTGGTCACTGGCACGGCCGCCGACCAGCGTGCCGGCGACACCTGCAAGGCCGAACGCGGCGAGCGTCAGCGACAACTGCGTCGCGTCCATCGGCACCAGCGCACGCAGCACCGGCCCGGCATACGAAAAGACAACAAAGATGGCCGTGAAGTACAACATCGTGAGCAGCATCGAGGCTGCGATCGGCCCGCGTGCGAGCACCGCGCCGAGGCCGGCAAAACTGGCGCCCGGCGCATCCATTTCCGCCGGCACCAGCTGCCAGACCACCAGCAGCGCCAGCGCCGAGGCTGCCGCCGCCGCCCAGACCGGCGTCTGCCAGCCATAAGCGCTGCCCAACCAGGCGCCGACCGGGATGCCGGCGACATAACTCAGGCTCACCCCCAGGAAGACGTAGGCCAGCGCCCGTGCGCGCCGCTGCGGCTCGACCAGCGTGACGGCCAGCGCCGACATCACCGGCGTGGCCATCGCCCCCAGGCCCATCAGCACCCGCCCGGCGTACAGCGTCATCAGGTCGGGCGCCAACGCGCACAGCGCATTGCCCGCGGTGAAGAGCAGCAGGGCCAGCATCAGCGCGCGTTTGCGCTGCCAGCGCCCGGTGGCCAGCAGCAGCAGCGGCGCCAGCAGCGCAGTCGCAACGGCGTAGATCGTCATCGCCTGGCCGGCTGCGGCGACGCTGGTGCGGAGCGACGTGGCGACATCGGCCACGATGCCGGTGAGCACAAACGCCGACGTGCCGACGACAAAGTTGACGAACATGAACAGGCTCAGCAGGCGCGGCATCGGCGGGCACTCAAATCGGGGCCGTGATTGTGCCGGTTGCCCTGCCAGCGCGCGCACCGGTACAGTCGCGCGCCGCCGGCTCCACCATGAACCACCCCACCAACGCCTGGCGCTCGATCTTCGAGATCTACCGCTCCAACGACGCCGAGGCCGCCGAGATCCGCGGCCGCCATGTCGCTGCCGTGGTGCGCCTGACGCCCTTCATGATGGCCGTCAACCTGATCAACGCAAGTCTGGTGCTGGCCGCCTTTGGGGGTGTCGCTGCCGGCACCAGCCTGTGGGCATGGGCGGCGCTGCTGGCCGCGGTGGCGTCGCTTTCTGTGCATCGCTGGTGGCGCCAGCGTGACCGCGCCCCTGGCGTCGCATCGCCGCGCGCGGTGCGCCGGGCGACGCTGCATGCGGCGGTGCTGGCGTTGATCTGGGCGGCGGTTCCGTTGGGCTGGTTTGCCGACGCTTCGGCAGCGCAGCAGTTGCTGGTTGCCACGCTCACCACCGGCATGCTCAGCGCCGGCGCGCTGGCCTTGAGCCCGCTGCCCGCGGCCAGCCTGGTCTACATCGGGGTGCTCACGCTGGCGTCGATCGGCGCGCTGTGGCGGGCCGGTGATGCGCTGTACCTGCTGGTTGGTTTTTTGATGGTCTGTTATTCGGCCGCGGTGGCTGCGGCGGTACTGTCGTCGGCGCGCCAGGCGACGGCGCTGCTGCGCTCCGAGCGCACCGCGGCGCGGCAGGGCAGGATGGTGCAACTGCTGCTGCACGATTTTGAAGACCACGCTGCCGAGGCCTTTTGGGAAGCCGATCTCGCGGGTCACCTGACACACATTTCGGCGCGGCTGTCCGAGTTGCTCGGCGTCGCCGCGCCGCAGCTCGAGCGCCATGCGCTGTTGCCGATGCTTGAGGCGCGCAGCCCGCAGGCGGCGGCGTCGCTGCGCGGGGCGCTTAGCTCCGGCCGGCCGTTTCGTGATCTGCGCCTGCTGGTCGACGAAGGTGATGGCGCTCGTTGGTGGTCGCTGGGTGCGAAGCCGATGGTCGACGAAGCCGGGCATGCCAGCGGCTGGCGCGGCGTGCTCGCCGACATCACCGCCGAGATGCAGGCCCGCGAGCGCTTGCAGCACCTGGCGCACCACGACCTGCTCACCGGCCTGGCCAACCGCGTGACCCTGCACGAAGCGCTGGGCGCGTCGCTGCAAGCGCAGCGGCCGGGCGTGATGATGGTCATCGACCTCGACCACTTCAAGGCGGTCAACGATTCGATGGGCCATGCCGCTGGTGACGAGTTGCTGCGGCGGGTCGCGCAGCGCCTGCGCGACTGTGTCAGCGACGGCGACCTGGTGGTGCGCCTGGGGGGTGATGAATTTGCGCTGCTCGCGTTTTCGGCGCCTACCGAAGGCGCCGCCGGCGCGATCGCCGAGCGTGTCGCGCAGGCGCTGGCAACGCCCTGTGAGGTGGCCGGGCGCCGGGTCACGGTCGGCGCCAGCATCGGCATGGCGATGTTGCCGGGCAGCGTCCACGATGGTGGCAGCGTCGACGAGTTGATGGGCCGCGCCGACCTGGCGCTCTACGACGCCAAGGAGGGCGGGCGCGGCCGCCACACGATGTTCACGGCGCAGATCGGCGAGCGTGGGCGGCGTCGGGCCGCGCTGGCACAGGCGCTGCGCGAGGCGGTGGGCTTGAGCCAACTCGCACTGCACTGGCAACCCAAAGTGAATCTGGCCGATGGCTCGCTGTGCGGCGCCGAGGCGCTGTTGCGCTGGTTGCATCCGGGCTTCGGGCAAGTCGAGCCGGCGGAATTTATCGGCGTCGCCGAGCGCGCCGGGCTGCTCGACGAGATCGGTGGCTGGGCTTTGAACGAAGCTTGCCGGCAGGCGGTCACGCAGCTGCGCGGACTGACCATTTCGGTCAACGTGTCGCCGTCGCAGCTGCGCCAGCCGGGGTATCCGGCGCTGGTCGCAGCGTCGCTCGCGGCATCCGGTCTGGCGGCGACCCGGCTCGAGCTCGAAGTCACCGAATCGGTTTTCATCGACGACGAAGCCGGCGCGCTGGCGTCGATGCGCGCGCTGCGCGGCCTGGGCGTGCGCATCGCGCTGGACGACTTCGGCACCGGCTACTCGGCGCTGGCCTACCTGCGGCGTTTTCGTTTCGACACGCTGAAGATCGACCGCTCTTTTGTGGCCGAACTGCGTGCGCCCGGCGACGCCCGCGCGATCGTGCGCATGATCGTGCAGCTCGCGCGCACGCTGGGCATACGCACCGTTGCCGAAGGGGTCGAAAACACCGACCAACTTGCGGTGCTGGCCGAGGCCGGCTGCGAGCAGGTCCAGGGCTGCGTGGTGGCCGCGGCGATGCCCTTGGCCGAGCTGGTGGCGCTGCGCGAGCGTTGGGCGGACCGGGTGGACCCAGCGACCGCCGTGGTGGCGCCGCCGCACTGACCGTTCGACATCCACCGCGGCAGGCGGGTACCGCCGTGCAACCGGCGTCCGCGATAATCAGCGGTTTTCCTCCAGACAGGCAGAGCGCTCCCCACCATGGCCCAATACGTCTTTACCATGAACCGCGTCGGCAAGATCGTGCCGCCGAAGCGGCAGATCCTGAAGGGCGTGTCGCTCTCGTTTTTCCCGGGCGCCAAGATCGGCGTGCTCGGCACCAACGGCTCGGGCAAGAGCACGCTGCTGAAGATCATGGCCGGGCTGGACAAGGAGATCGAAGGCGAGGCCACGCCGATGCCCGGCCTGCGCATCGGCTACCTGCCGCAGGAGCCGCAGCTCGACCCCGAGCAGACGGTGCGCCAATGTGTCGAAGAAGGCATCGGCGGCGTGCTCCTGGCGAAGAAGCGCCTCGACGAGGTCTA
>JANOKR010000033.1:0-19174 GCA_031419315.1 Betaproteobacteria bacterium | reverse complement strand
GCAACGGCGTGCTGACCTCGCCGTTTTCGCTAACCTCGGGCCTCACCGGCAGCATCGCCACCGGTTCGGCCGGCGGTGCACTGGGTTTTGGCAACCAGGTGCTCGACCCGGCCAGCGGCCTGCCGGTGATCGTGCAGGGCGGTCTGCCGCCGGCGTCCAACAGCAGCCTGGCAGCGGGCACGCGGCTGGAAAGTGATTCGATCCGCCTCGGCGCGGGTTACCGCGTCAGCGACCAGTTGCGGGTTGGTGCCGAAGTCGAGACTGATGTCAGCGGCACTGCCCGGCGTCGCCTGGCGCTGGGCGCCGACTACCAAATCGCCGAGCGCACACGCCTGTATGGCCGCTACGAACGCCAGAGCGGCTGGGTGCAGCTGGCGGGTCTCACCGATACCGACCAGCGTGCGAGCGCTTTTTCGTTTGGCGTCGAGTCGGGTTATCTGCGCGACACCCAGCTCTTCAGCGAATACCGGCTGCGGGATGCGATCTCCGGGCGCGACTTGCAGCTCGCATCAGGCGTTAGGCATTTCTGGGATCTCGCCGAAGGCGTCCGCGCTAACGCGGCTTACGAGCAGGTCAATGTGCTCGCCGGCAATGTTGCCAAGACGCGCGCCGTCAGCGTCGGCCTGGACTACAGCGCCGACCCGCTGTGGCGGGGCAGCACGCGCCTGGAGCTGCGCCGCGCGGGTGACATCAGCAACACCGCGAACAACGACGCCTTTGACACCCTGCTGTGGCAGATCATGGTCGCCCGCAAGCTCGACCGCGACTGGACGCTGCTCGGCCGCAACTATCTGCTGTCCACCGACTACAAGGACCGCGGCGATGTGCTGCAGAACCGCGCGCAGATCGGCGTGGCGTACCGCGACACCGATACGAACCGGGTCAATGCGCTGGCGAAGCTCGAATTCAAGTCGGAGTCCGACGCCAGCAATATCGCTAGCGGCCCGCTGAAGTCCAGCGCCTGGGTGATTTCGGCACATGCCGACTACCACCCCTCGCGGCCCTGGTGGATGAGCGGGCGCGTCGCCGGCAAATGGCAGCGCGACCGGCTCGAAGGCGGTGTCGGCGATCGCTTCCACGCGCAGCTCGGGGCCGCGCGGCTGGTCTACGACATCACCGAAAACTGGGATATCGGCGCGCTCGCGGCAGTGCAGATCGGCCAACGCAGCGCGGCACAAACCGCCTTCGGCGTCGAAGCCGGTTACCTGCTGCGCCAGAACCTGTGGCTGTCGGCCGGCGTCAACTTCACCGGCTTTGCCGGCGACGCCGATCTGGTCGGCTACGAATACACCCGCTCGGGTGTTTACCTGCGCCTGCGATTCAAGTTCGACGAGAACCTGTTCAAGAGCCGTGACCGCGAAGTCAACCGGAGTCTGGCCCGATGAAACCGACCCTGCCCATCCTTGCCGCCTTGCTGCTGGCCCTGTCCGTGCCCGTGCAGGCCCAGACGCCGACCCAGCTCAAGCCGGCCAAGGAGCGCATCAGCGACGAAGCGATCCAGGCCGACCAGCGCGCTTATGAAACCCTGCAAGGCCGTATCAAGGGCCTCAACGACCGTGGCCGGCCGCTGCGCGACTACCACCTGAGCAAAGCGCAATGCTGGCTCGACGTGAGCTTTCACGAATACACCCGCAACGACCGCGGCCCGTTCCCGCAGGCCGCGATGACCGAAAGCGAAAAGCTCATCGCCGGCATGGAACGCGGCTCGACCGTGCTGCCGATGGATACCCCGCTGGTCGGTGAAGCGGTGACGCTGCGGCCCGACCTGTGGGCGCGCACCGAGGCGCTGAAAAAACAGCGCGGCTTTCGCTGCGCGCAGCAGAAGATTGCCTGCGCCGAAGTCGAGCTCGTGCACGCCGGCAACGAACATACGCAGCAGCAGTGGCGCCATGCCAAACCCTATGTCCAGATCGCCGAAGACCTGATCAGCGAAGCGCGTGCGCTGGCCGAATCCTGCGAGCCACCGGCGCCTGCCGCGGCGCCGACGCCGGCGGTCGTGGCCGCTGCGTCGCCGCCGGCACCACGCGCGCCGACGCCGCTGACACCTGCGCCGCTGCCGCCGCAACAGGAGCTGCTGTTGGCCGCACAGGTGGTCTTCAATTTCGACAAGTCCGGCGCGCGCGACATCCGCCCGTTCAGCGTCGTCCAGCTCGAAGAACTCGTGCAGCGTGTGCAGCGCGAAAAACTCCTCGTGCAGTCGATCCGCCTGAGTGGCCACGCCGACCGGCTCAACAGCACCGGCCAGCCGGACTACAACCAGCGGCTGTCAGAAAAGCGCGTGCAAACGGTGCGTGCCGAGCTGCGCAAGTTGGGGCTGGACGACAAACTCGTGAGCACCGATGCCAAGGGCGACAGCAGCCAGGTGCAGGCCTGCCAGGCGCGCTTCAAGTCGAAGCCGGATCTTGAGGAGTGCCTGCTGCCGAACCGGCGTGTCGAGGTCGTGATCAGCGCGCGGCGGCCGTAACAGCCCGCGCGCTGCCAAAGGCCTAACGAAGCGGCTCAGCGGCTCAACGCAAGCGCGGCCCAGGCCCGTCATTCATCGATCTCGCGCAGCAGCTTCCAGGTCGGCTCGACGCCGAGGTTGAGCAGCTGCGCGGTCTCGTGCACGTCGTCGGGCAAGGCGGCGTTGTCCCAGCCCTGGGCGCTGTGCCTCGCCAGCCGGATTGCCAGCAATACGTTCCGAACCTGAGTCGAATTGTTGTGCTGTTGGTCGTCAGTGATGCGCACCAGCACGGCAGGCAGGCGCCAGTTGCCCATCAGGCTGTGCTGCAGGTCGGGCAGTTCGATCTGCAGCAACTCACGCTGCACGACGCTGGAACGCAGCGACTGATCCGCCGCCTGGCGGCGCTGGATTTCAAGCGCCAGGTCGGGGGCGCGCAGCCACAGCAGCAGCTCGGCAAAATCATGCAGCAGCGCTGCGCTGTGGATCAACGCCGCATCGTGGTCGAGGCGGTGCACCGCAAAGCCGATTGCAAAGTTGGCGGCGCGGTGTGAGCGTGTCAATACCGCGTTGAAGCCGTCAAGCGCTTCGGGCCGGTCGGCGAGCTGGCCTTCGACGGTCTGCAGGCCGCTGAAGGCCTTGAAAAATGGCGTGATGCCCAGCAGCAGCAGCGCCGCGGTCACGGTTTCGATATCGGTGCCTTCGCGGCCGCGGCGCAAGCGCCCGACATGGGCCAACAGCTTCAGCGTCATCAGCGGATCGGTGGCCAGATCTTCGGCCAGCAGATGGGCGTCAACCGCGTCTTCGTTGTCGCGGTAGTCCTCGATGAGCGCCGCCGTGCGGGCCAGCACCGGCAGCGTTTCGGGCTGGAAACGCGCGACCCAGCGCGCCAGGTCGGGTGCGGCCTGGGTGATGAAATTGCGGGCGTCGTCGGGCATGGTGAATAGCAGTTCCCAGCCCGGTTATCGGGCGCCGCGATGCCCGACTTGAGGCCGCGCCGCTGACCTGCTGGCCAACCCCGTGAATCAGGTGCTGCCAGCCGCGGCTAGAGCGACAGCATCAGCCCTACGCGCGGGTCGGTGCGGCCATCGAGCAGCGCCAGGTAGGCCGCCTGCACGGCCTGCTCGCCGCGGTCGCTGCGAATGACCAGCCACGGCGCTGCGGCCCCGTTCGCGGCGGCCATGAAACCGGCCCAGGCGGTGGCGATGCGCGACTGCAGGCCGGCGCCGCCCCAACCATCAGGTGGCGGCGCGAGGCGCTTCTTGATCTGCGCCGGCGCAAAAAACAGCGTCGGCCGCGGCCCTGGCAAACCCGCGCCGGAGCCGATCTCGTCCCAATGTGTGCCGCCGACCGAGCAGCTGTAGCGCAGGCTGTCGCCGAAGTGCTCGTGGATCTGCCGACGCAGCGCAGCGTTGCCGGCGAAGTCGATATAGACGGTGGCCACAGACGGGTCCATCGACGTCAAGCTGTCGTAGGACCGGACCTCGTCATAAAGCCCCAAGCCGCGCGTGAATTCGAGATTGCCCGCCGAGGTCAGGCCGATGCTGCGGGGCGCGCCAGCACCAGCCCCCGCACCAGCACCAGCACGGCCGCGGCGCAGCGCCAGGCAGTGCGCCGTGCCGTAGGCGGTTTTGCTCGATGCACTCGACAGGATCACCTGCTGTGCGCCAAAAAACCCGTTGTCCTCGAGAAAGTCGTCGATCAGAAACGAGGTGATGAAGAGCGGGCGCAGCACCGCCTGCTGGCCTTCGAGCGCAGCCACATACGCCGGGTCGCTGCGGCAGAACAGCAGCTGGTTGTAAACGGCGGCCAGCGCTTGCCGGTGCGCCGCAGCGTCGATAAAACCGTGGGCCGAAACCCGCGCCGCGTCGACGACCAGATGGCTGCCCATCGGCAGGTAGGCGTAGACCCGCTCACCGATCGCCACACCCTCGGCGCGTGACTCGACCACCTGCGCAAAACCCCATACCGGCACACAGCCCCAGGCGGCGTCGGCGCAGGGGAAAAACTGCCAATACTTCATCGCCTCGCCAAACGCGGCGTAGGTGATGTTGTTCGAGGTCAGCGCGAAGTGGTCGACCTGCAGGCGCACTTGGCCGTCGGCCAGCGCTCGGGTGGCATCGGGGTCGGGCACGGCGCGGGTCTGGCGCAAGTCGCTGCGCAGGACCTCGATGCGCTGGGGATCGGTGCGGGTCGGCATGGCAGGGGCACTCCTGGGGTCGGATCGATGTCGGCGATGACTTCGATGTTGTTGGCGAAGGGGCCCGAGCATGCTCGGGCCCCTTGCGGGACGGTGTCACCGCAGTGACTGCGGTTCTACAGGCGGGTCACGCCCGACAGCACACCGATGCGCTGCCCGTCGAGGTAGAGCGCGCCTTCAGGGGCGCCGGCCTCGGCATAGAACTCGAGCACGGGTTCGACCGCGGGCATCGGTTCGGCGCGCACATGCAGCCGCCGTGCCAGGCGCACCAGCACGCTGCTCGCCAATCGAAGCCAACGTGCGGCCAATTTGCGGCCGGGTGACTCGGCCCGCGGCAATGCGCGGTGCCGGGTCTGGGATGCAGGGAATCTCGTCATGGTCATGGCTCCTTGTCGCTGCCCTGCTTGGCGCGGTGCAGCGTGAGGACCCGGCTTTCACGGCCCGGGCGGATGAAGATGTTTGAGCTCGCTGCGCAGTCGCGCGCACGCGGCCTGGCGATGGCGGGTCTCGCTGGCACGGTGGCTGCCCGCCTTGCGGCGCAGGCCGGCGACAACAAACGGATTGCGCGGCTTCAGGGAGTGGAGGCTCAGGGCTTTTTTCATGGCGGTGCTTTCGGTTGGGGTGGGCAAGGGGGCAGGGCGGCGCAAAAAACGACAAGGCCCGGGAGCTTGCGCAGCCCGGGCCTTGTGGGGTGAAACCTGAAGCCGGCGCATTTACAGCGGCTTGAGCTCCCCACCCGGCGGCACGGTGCCTTGGGCGATGTGGGTCAACAGGGTCAGGGTCATCCGGGGGTGATCGACGTTAGGTTACGCAGATGATAAACGAATACTTATCTTGCGCAAGTGAAATTGTTCCCTAGATCAAGGGGGATCGCTTGGGCACAGCGTGCCGGCGCCACGCATCAGCGGCGCGACTCTCGAAGCAGCGACGAATGCTGGATCAGCAGCTCAGCGCCTGCGCTTGAGCGGCGCCACGCCGCTCTGGCTGCGCAGCCAGATCGCATGGGCATCGTCGGCCGCGGGCTCCGGCGTGGGTGCATGCGGCCGCTTTGGCGCTGCCGGCGGCGGGGCGAGCACTTCGCCGAGCAATTCGAGCAGGCGCGCGCGAGCGCGCTGCGGGTGGCGCCGGTAGTAACTGAGCACCAGGCCGACGATAAAACGCTCGTCGTCGTCACGCGGGGTGCTGCTGGTGTCGGGTGTTAGAGGCTCTTCGGTCACCGCGGCGTGGCGCATCGCGGCACTGGTGGTGGCTGCGCCCGGCGGGTGGTCCATCCAGCCAGCGGGTTTTCGGCAGCGGCTCTCGAACTGGCGCGCCAGCCGCTCGCCGATCTGGCGCGAACGGCTCTTGATCTGGCTCCAGTAACTCGGCTGGATCAGCAACTGTTCGGCGAACCGCCGCTCCAGCCCACGCAGCGTGGCGGCATCAGGATGTTTGACCGTCTGGGTGACAAATTCGTCGAACAGCACCAGCGCATTCAAGTAGCGCGTCTGGGCCAGGTCGACCGGTTCGGGGGCGGGGGACGGCATGGTGCCGATGATAAAGGTCGGTTACCTGTCGGCGACCTTCACGCACCGGCTTGTGGCCGTCTACCATGCAGTGATGGATCAGCCCCTCGAAGCCCGACGAGAAGTCACCCTGCCCAGCGGCGAGGAGGTGCCCGCGCTCGGCCTGGGCACTTGGCGTTTGGGTGAATCGGCACCGCGCGCCGCTGCCGAGGTGGCTGCGCTGCGGCTGGCCTTCGAGATCGGCTACCGCGTCATCGACACTGCCGAGATGTATGGCGCTGGTGGCGCCGAAACGGTGCTCGGCCGCGCCATCGGCGAGGCCGGCCGTGCCGGCCTGCCGCGTGAAAAGCTGTTCATCGTTTCCAAGGTGTTGCCGGAAAACGCCGACCCCGCGCGCCTCGTGCAAGCCTGCGAAGCCAGCCTGCGGCGCCTGGGGCTGGACCAGATCGACCTCTACCTGCTGCACTGGCGCGGCGGCGTGCCGCTGGCCGACACGATCGACGGCTTCGAGATCCTGCAGCGGCGCGGCTGGATACGCCAATGGGGCGTGAGCAATTTCGACAGCGCCGACATGCTCGAGTTGCACGCAGCAGCGGGCGGCGCGGCGTGCAGCGCCAACCAGGTCTGGTACTCGCTCAGCCAGCGCGGCATCGAGACCGACCTGCTGCCCTGGCAGCGCGTGCGCCAGATGCCGATGATGGCCTACTGCCCGATCGACCAGGGCGAGCTCGCCGTGCATCCAGCGTTGGCCGATATCGCCGAGCGGCTGGCGGTCACTTCGGCGCAAGTGGCGCTGGCCTGGGTGCTGGCGCAGCGCGGCGTGATGGCGATCCCGAAGGCGCTGCGCGCAGCCCATCTGCACGACAACTGGCGCGCTGCGAGCCTGCTGCTCGGGGCCGAGGACCTGGCTGAACTTGATGCCGCATTTCCAAAACCACGGCGGCGCACGCCGCTGGCGATGCGCTGACCGGCGGCGACGCCCGCGGCCAAACTCGGGCGCGACCGGCTGCGGCGTCAAATCTGCGGACGCCGATCAATCGTCGTCGCGCACCTTGAACTGCCCCATCAACTGCTGCTGCACCGCTGGTGGCACCGGGTCGTAGTGCGACAGCGCGATGATGTAGCGCCCCTGGCCGGCGGTCATCGCGTTCAGCCGGGACTGGTAGGCCGTCAACTCTGACATCGGCGCCTGGCCCTTGACGACGATGCTGCCGGCAGCCCCGCTGCTGGTGCCGCTGACCAGGCCGCGCTTGGCAGACAGGTCGCCGGTGATGTCGCCCATCGCATGCTCGGGCGTGCTGATCTCGATATGCACCACGGGTTCCAGCACGATCGGCCGCGCTTCGCGGATCGCCGCCAGGAAAGCCTTGCGACCGGCAGTCACAAAAGCGATCTCCTTGCTGTCGACGCTGTGGTGTTTGCCGTCGTAGACGGTGACCTTGACATCGACCACCGGATAACCCGCGATGGCGCCGCTGACGAGCACTTCGCGCACGCCTTTTTCGACCGCCGGGATGTACTGGTGCGGGATCACGCCGCCCTTGACCTGGTCGACAAACTCGAAGCCAGCACCACGAGGCAGCGGCTCGATGCGCAGAAAGACCTCACCAAACTGACCCGCGCCGCCGGACTGTTTTTTGTGCCGGTGGTGGCCTTCGGCCGGCGCGGTGACGGTCTCGCGGTAGGCCACCTTGGGCGCTCGTGTCTCGACCTCAAAGCGGTGCACGTCGCGCAGCCGCTCGAGCAGGATGCGCAGGTGCAACTCACCCAGCCCGTAGATCACGGTCTCGTTGGTGGTCGCGACATGTTCGACCTTCAGGCAGGGGTCTTCGTCGACGAGTTTTTTCAGGATGTCCCACATCCGCTGCTCGTCACCATGGCGCTTGGGTGATATCGCCAGGCCATGCACCGGGCGTGGAAACTCCAGCGCCTTCAAGTGGATGTGGTCGTCGTCGGGCGCGTCGTGCAGGACGGCATCGAAGTGGATCTCGTCGACCTTGGCCACGGCGCAGATATCGCCCGGCACGGCCTTGACGACTTCGACGTAATCCTTGCCCTGCAACATGAACAGGTGGCCGACCTTGAACGGCTTGCGCGCGTCGCCGACATACAGCTGGCTGTCGCGCGTGACCGTGCCCTGGTGGACGCGGAAGATGCCCATGCGGCCGACATAGGGGTCCACCGTGACCTTGAAGACATGCGCCAGCACATGCAGTGCCGGGTCGGGCGTGGCATGCATCGGCTTGGCGTCGGCACCTTCGCCGTTGAGAAAATCCGGCGGATTGCCCTCGGTCGGATTCGGCAGCAGCTTGACGATCACGTCGAGCAGTTCGGCGACGCCGGCACCGCTGCGCGCGGAGACAAAACAGACCGGGATCAGATGCCCTTCGCGCAGCGCCTGCTCCAGCGGCGCGTGCAACTCGGCGGCATCGATATCGCCGTCGTCGAGGTAGCGGTCGACGAACCCGGCATCGACCTCGACGACCTGCTCGACCAGCGCGCGGTGCGCCGCATCCACCGAGCCAAAGTCGCTGTGCCCCTCGCGGTTGTAAAAACAATCGACAACTTTGCTGCCGTTGGCATCGGGCAGGTTCAGCGGCAGGCATTCTTTGCCAAAGGTCGCCTGGATGTCGGCCAGCAACGCGGCCAGGTCGGTGTCGGCGGCGTCGATCTTGTTGACCACGATCAGCCGGTCGAGGTGGCGCGATGCAGCGTAGTCCATCATGCGCACCGCCATCGGCTCGATACCGACGGCGGCGTTGATGACCACCACCGCGGTCTCGACCGCTTCGAGCGCCGGCAGCGACTGGCCGAGAAAATCGCTCGCGCCCGGGGTGTCGATCAAATGCACGCGGCAGTCGGCATGGCGCAGGTTCAGCACCGCGGCGTTGAGCGAATGCTGCATCTTGCGCTCCAGCGGGTCGAAGTCGCTGACCATGCTGCCGCGCTCCAGCGTGCCGGGCGCACCGATCGCGCCAGCGCGGTGCAACAAGGCCTCGGCGAGGCTGGTCTTGCCGGCGGCCGCGGGGCCCACGAGTGCGAGGGTCCGGATCGCGGCGACGCCGGCGGGGCTTGGGCTTGGCATGGGCGTACTCCTTGCGGCACCGAGCCGCGGTTGGTCAAATCCAGCGTAGCCCTTTGCCCTGCCGGGCACAAGAGCGCCGGCCCGGGCGCGGGCCCTTGGTCGGCCCATGCGCTGGTCCACGCGCTGGCCCATGCGCAGGCGCGAGTGAGCGCCGCGCACTCCGGCGCTGCGGGCATGCGATCCTTGGCGCCGATGAATGATCGACTTGGTCCGACGCCGTCACACAGCAACGCAGGCGCCGCGGCGGCAGTGGCAAGGCAGACCGACGCCGCCCCGCGTCGCGTGCTGCCGGTGCTGGTGTTGGCGCAGTTCTGCGGCACCTCGTTGTGGTTCGCGGTCAACGCCGTGATGCCCGACTTGCAGCGCGAACTCGGCTGGCCCGCCGCCGCGGTGGGCACCCTGACCTCGGCGCTGCAAGGCGGCTTCATCGCCGGCACGCTGGTCTTTGCGCTGCTCGCCCTGGCCGACCGGTTGCCAACGCGGGCACTGTTTCTCGTCTCGTCACTCGCCGGCGCGCTGGCCACGGTCGGCGCCTGGGCCAGCGTGCGCGATTTCGACAGCCTGCTCGTCTGGCGGTTTGCGACCGGGTTTTGCCTCGCCGGCATCTACCCGGTGGGCATGAAGATCGCGGCGCAGTGGTTCCCGCGCGGGCTCGGTGCCGCGCTCGGGTTATTGATCGGCGCGCTGGTGCTCGGCTCGGCGAGTGCGCACCTGCTGCGTGGCCTGGCCGCGGCGCTGCCCTGGCCGAGCGTGATGCTGGGCGTGGCGGCGCTGGCCGCAGCCGGCGGCATCGGCCTCTATCTCGGCCTGCCCGAGCCGCCAGTACCGCAAGCCCAGCGCGGCGCCACGGCGGTGGGCTTGCAGCGGCGCGCGCTGGCGTCGCTGTGGCTCGACCGCCGCGTGCGTGCGTCGGTGCTCGCCTACTTCGGCCATATGTGGGAGCTGTACACCTTCTGGGTGCTGGTGCCGCTGATCCTGGCGCCGCGGCTGGCCGGGCCGGCGCTGTCGTTTGCGGCCTTCGCGGTGCTCGGCGTCGGTGTCATCGGCTGCGTTGCCGGCGGTGCGCTGGTGCGGCGCTTTGGCAGCGCGCGGGTCGGTGGTTTTCAACTCGCAGCGAGTGGCCTGTGCTGCCTGATTGCGCCCTGGTTGATCGACGCATCGACGCTGCCCTTCGCGCTGTGGCTGATCGTCTGGGGCATCACCGTCTCTGGCGACTCGCCGCAGTTTTCAGCCCTCACCGCGACCAACGCGCCAGCACAGGCGGTGGGCAGCGTGCTCACGCTGAGCAACTGCATCGGCTTCACGATCTCGATCGTCAGCATCGAGCTGCACACCTGGCTGCTGCAGTCGATGCCGCTGGGGCAGGTGCTGGCCTGGATTGCGATCGGGCCGCTGATCGGGGTGCTGGCGTTGCGGCCGCTGTGGCGAGCGGCAAGTTCGCGATAGCGGTGTTACTGAAACGCCACCTCCGCAAAACTGCGCAGCTTGCGCGAGTGCAAGGGGTCCAGCTGCTGCGCTACAGTGGCCAGCATGAAAACCATCGGCCGCAAGCCTGTTGGGTTGACGGCCGTGCCCGGTGCCGATGGCCTGCGCGAGGCCGCCCGGCAGCAGCAGATCGGTGCTGCATTCAATCTGATCCAGAGCACCGGCATCGTCAAAGGTGTCTACCGCTTCAGGAACCATGCCGAGGCCGATGCGCAGCGCGACGAGGCGCTGAGCCAGGTGATCGCTGCCAACGTCGCCCGACAGCGACGCTCGCGATGAGCGACGGCGCTGGGCCGGCGCCGCAAGCCGCGCGCCCGGCAACGGTGGGTGACCTGCAACGTCTGCTCGTCGCGCTGGCGGCCGAGCAGGTGGACTATGTGCTGATCGGCGGCTACGCGCTGCATGCGCTGGGCTACCAGCGTGCGACCACCGACATCGACTTGCTCCTTCGCCCGACACAGGAGCAGGGCGAGCGTGCAAGGCGGGCGCTGCTGACGCTGCCCGACCGGGTGGCCGATGCGCTCGATCCCGCCTGGTTTGCCGACGGCGAAACGATCCGTGTTGCGGACGCCTTCGTCGTCGACCTGATGTTCAGCGCTTGCGGCGAGTCGATCGATTCACTGCGCGACCACATCGTCAGCATCGACCTGGACGGTGTTCCGCTGCGAACGCTGGATATCGAGGGCTTGCTCAAGACCAAACAAACGGCGCGTGACAAGGACAAGCTTGATCGGCTGGTGCTGGAGCGGGCGCTGGAGGTTCTTCGGCGCGGCGGCGGCACGCCCGGTTGACTGGGTGTGGTGGGCAGGCGCCACCGCTGCGTTCGGCCGCCAACCGACGCGGCCCGGACCAGTAAGGGCGCTGCGTTTGTAGGGGTTGCCCCGCCCCCTAAACCAGGGAGTTGACACCTCTACCCCCCCCCGCAGGATTCGTGCCGCTTGGGTGGACGCACGATCCGCCGGGTTGACCGAATCGATCTCGTGCGATGCCGACGAAGGGGTTCAACATGAAGACCGGATTCAGAGCATGGGCCGCTGCTTGCGCGTTGTTGGCGGCGGGCAGCGTGGGCGCCGCGGGTGTTCCAGGCCAGGGCACCTGGGAGACGACACTGCTGCCGCGGGACATCAACGGCGACAGCGTCGTCGATGCCTACTACGATACGGCGTTAGGCATCAGTTGGCTGGCGGATGCTGGTGCGTTCGGTCCGGCCAACTGGGACGAGTCCATGGCTTGGGCGACCTCGCTGGATGTGCATGGTGTCGCCGGTTGGCGCTTGCCAGAGGTTGTCGACGACATCCGATTCGGGGGATCCCAACCACCCCCGTCGTCCTCTGAGATGGCGCACCTGTACTACGTGACGCTCGGCAACATTGGTTACCCCGACGCCGGGTATGGGCCGAGCAACATGGGCTTGTTTCGAAACGCAGTCGAGTCGTGGTACTGGTTTAGGACCCTTTCGACTAATCGGGGCGGGGCGTGGTTTTTCGATTGGGGGGACGGGTCTCAGGATGGCGTCGGTTATACGGCCAAGCAACACGCCTGGGCTGTCCACGACGGCGACGTCGCGCCGCCGCCGATCCCCGAGCCCGCCACCTGGCTGTTGACTGCCGCCGGCCTCGCTGTGCTGGCCGCAAGACGCGCCCGCCCGCGGCTTGTAAGCGGGGGCTGACATCATGGCTTCACGCCGTATAACGCCGCTGTCGGCGGCGGGCGTTTCGTCCTTGCTCGGCGGTCTTGCGGCGGCGCTCATCGGCACCAGTGCTGGCGCCGCGGTGATCGTCGAAATCGAAGTCAAGGCCGACAGCCAGAGCCGCTTGTCGCGACCGGCCTACGACAAGACCTTTCGCGTCGTCGCATCCGCTGGATTCCTGAACCACGACCTCGGCATCGGGATCATCGCCAACCCGACGGTCGTCAACGCCAATGACGACCGTGACTTCGCCTTGCACCAGGATCGCGAGCCGAACTCGACCCTCTACAGCAACCATGTCCCCGACCCGGCATCGTCGACGGTCTACTTCCGGTTCGATGTGCCCACCGTCGTCGACTAGGTCGAAATCGTCCAGCACTTCTACGGCGCCACCAAGGTCGGCGGCGCGGCCGGCAACGACCGCAATGCGCTGACGCCGGTGGGCTCGGTGTTCGGCCCGCTGGGCGATGTCGTGTCGGGCGTGCTCGGCCTGGACGGCACGATCCACAAGTTCGACCTGAATCCAAACGGCGTTGCCGGCCTGTGGTTTGCTGTGTCGATCGACAAGGGCAACTACCCCGCGGCCTACGCGATCCATCGTGCCTGGCTGTATGACGACAGCGGCATCCGCATTGCGGCCGCGGTGCCGGAGCCATCAACCTACGCCCTGCTGCTCGGCGGCCTGGCGCTTCTCGGCGCCTTCGCCCGGCGCCGCCGCTGACCGACCCGGCGCGGCCGTCAGTCTGGCCGATTCAAGGGCAGCACCCGCACCCGGGTGCGCGCCACATCGACGGTGCCCAGTGCGCCGGCAAGAAGCTCCGAACGCATCTGCTGCAAAGCACTGAGCAACGCGATCGCAAGCGACTCCGGGCTCAAATCGTCCGCGCGAATTTGCACGACGCTGGGGGCGGCCAGATTCGCGGCCGCGAGAATGCTGCCGAAGTCGAGATCGTGGGTGAGCACGACGAACCCGAGCTGCGTGGCGTGGGCCATGATCTCGCGATCCGTCGCGCGCGGGTTGCCCACCGCTGACCAGTGAACCGCATCGAACCCGCCACGCACCAGGACATCAACCCATCGCGGCGACAGGTTCATGTCGACGAGGCAGCTTCATGGGTTCGACAACAGCAGTTCGCGCTCTTCCGCCCGCCACGCGGCATAGCGCAACGCCTGTAGCACGTCTTCACGCTCGAGATACGGGTAGTCGGCGAGAAGCTCGTCGATGACTCTGCCGGCGCCGATCTGCCCGACGATCATGCCCACCGTCACGCGCATGCCACGAATGCAGGCGCGGCCGGCCATGACGGCAGGGTCCTGGGTGATGCGATCGAGTGTCTGCATGGTCGGCCCTTTACTTGGTCCTGAACTTGATCTTTCGCGTGGCCGGTTGCCAGGGCCTCTACTCGGCGCTTGGCGCGGCGCCAGCCGATGGTACCGATTCGGGCTGTGCCTCGGCGGGCCGGTGCAACGGCCCTGCGCAACGACCCGGCGCATCGTTGACCGCGGCTGGGTGCTGTGTCCAGCTACTGAAACGCCACCTCCGCAAAACTGCGCAGCTTGCGCGAGTGCAACTGGTCCAGCCGCTGCGCGCGCAGCAACTCCATCGCGCGCAGGCCGATGCGCAGGTGCTGGTCAACACGCTCACGGTAAAAGGTGTTCGCCATGCCGGGCAATTTGATCTCGCCGTGCAGCGGTTTGTCGCTCACACACAGCAGCGTGCCGTAGGGCACCCGAAAACGAAAACCGTTCGCCGCGATGGTCGCGCTTTCCATGTCCAGCGCCACCGCGCGGCTCTGGCTGAAACGCTTTTCCGGGCCCGGGTGCGGCAGCAGCTCCCAGTTGCGGTTGTCGGTCGACGCCACGGTGCCGGTGCGCAGGATGTGCTTGAGCTCCCAGCCCTTGAGCTGCGTCACGTCGGCCACCGCTTGTTCGAGCGCGACCTGGATTTCGGCCAGCGCGGGGATCGGCACCCACAGCGGCAGTTCTTCGTCGAGCACATGGTCTTCGCGCACATAGCCGTGGGCGAGCACATAGTCACCGAGCTGCTGCGTATTGCGCAAGCCCGCGCAGTGGCCGAGCATGACCCAGGCATGCGGGCGCAGCACCGCGATGTGGTCGGTGATGGTCTTGGCGTTGGCCGGGCCGACGCCGATATTGACCATCGTCACGCCGCTGCCGTCGGGCCGCACCAGGTGATAGGCCGGCATCTGGGGCAGGCGCGGTGGTGCGGTGCCCAGCGCATCGGCCGCTAATGCGGCCAGCCCGCTGCGCCGCGTGACGACATTGCCGGGCTCGACAAAAGCCTCGTATTCACAAGCCGCATCGGCCATCAGCGTGTGGCCGAGCTTGATGAACTCGTCGATATAAAACTGGTAGTTGGTGAAGAGCACAAAGTTCTGGAAATGCTCCGGCGCGGTGCCGCTGTAGTGGCGCAGCCGGTGCAGCGAATAGTCGACCCGCGGCGCGGTGAACAGCGACAGCGGCGACGGCTCGCCGGGCGCCGGCTGGTGGGTGCCGTTGGCGATGCCGTCGTCCATCGCAGCGAGATCGGGCAGGTCGAAGAGGTCGCGCATCATCAGCCGCCGCTCGGGGCCGATGCTGCCTTCGAGGTGGTCGTTTTCGGCCAGCGAAAAGTGCACCGGAATCGGCTGCGCGCTGGTGCCGACCTCGATCTGCACGCTGTGGTTTTTGAGCAGCAGGCGCAACTGGTCGCGGTAATAGCCGGCAAAGAGATCCGGGCGCGTCAGCGTGGTCTCGAAGGTGCCGGGGCCGGCAACAAAGCCGTAGGCCAGGCGCGAATCGGCGCGCGCGACGGTGTCGGTGCGTACGCGCACAAACGGATAAAACGCACGCACGTGCTGGCCGTCGTCCTGGCCGGCGACAAAACGCTGCAAGGCGCTGCGCAAGTGGCCGACGCTGGTGTCGTAGATCGATCGCACCTGGGCCAGCGCGGCGTCGGCATCGTCAAAGCGGGCGGGGGCGATGTAGTGGGGCAGGGAGGTCATAAGGCTGCGATTGTGGCCGCTGAAGCCAGCGCCGGTGCCGCGCCATCGAAGCGCTACTCGGCGAGGCTGGTTGCGCCGCTGCCGACTGCGGTTGCGGCGCCGGCGATGCCCGCGCCCAGCACCCGGTTGCGCCCCGCTGACTTGGCCTGAAGCAGCAGCCCGTCGGCCGCGTTCAGCAGCGCCTGCGGCGAGAGCGACACCCCCGCGGAATCAGTGACCCCGGCCGAGAAGCTCAGCGGCGCTGGCAACTGCGGCAGCAGCTGCGCGGCGTCGCTGCGCCAGCGCCGCAGCAGCGCGGTGACGCGGCGGCGGCCGGCGGCGGCGTCGGTGCGCGGCATGACCAGGCAGAACTCTTCGCCGCCCCAGCGGCACACCAGGTCGCTCTTGCGGCTGCTGCTGGCCAGCAGTTGGGCAAAGGCCACCAGCACTTGATCACCAGCATCGTGGCCGAGCTGGTCGTTGACGGCCTTGAAGTGGTCCAGGTCGAGCACGGCCACGGCCAGCGGCTGGGCGTCGCGCCGCGCCAGCGCCAGCATCGCCGGCAGCGCGTCGTTGAGGTGGCGGCGATTGAACAGGCCGGTCAAGGGGTCGCGGGTGGCCTGCTCGCGCAGCGCCGCCTGCAGGGCCTGCACCTCGGCGATCTTGTGTTCGAGCTGTTCGTTTGCCGCGGCCAGTTCGGCACGTGCACGTTCGGTACTGCGGCGCTTTTCGTCGGTGGCGTCGAGCTGGTGTTGCAGCCGCAACAGTTCGGTCTGCAAGGCCGCTGCCTGGTAGCGCGCTTGCGACGCCAGCCGGCCCTGCGCGAGGTGCAGCGCCTGCCAACGGCGCAGGCCTTCGAGCGCCTGGGCATCGGCCCGGGCGCGTGCCACGCCTGGCAGGCTGCGGCGTTGATGCAACTCGGCCAGGGTCTGGAAATAGCGGCAGCGCACGCGCAGGCTCAGGCCCGCGGTCTTGTCGGTGCCGGCCAGCGTTTTCACGGCCAGCAGTTGCTTGCGCGCGCGCTCCAGGCGGCCTTTGGCCATCGACCACAACGCATCGGCCACCGCCAGCTCGACCGCCTCTTCCGGCGCTGGCGACTTGGCCGCTGCGTGGGCCAGGCCGATGAGCCTGGCGCCGGTGTTGTGGTCACCCGCGAGCAAGGCCGCGATGGCCAGCGTTTCGAAGTGCGAGCCCATCGGCCCGCGCCCGTCGCCAGTCGCCGGCACCGCGATCAGTGCGGCGATATCGGCGGCGGCTTCGCCGGCGCGGCCAAGCTCGGTCAGGCAGATCACGCGATTGATCGTGAGCACGCTGTGCAGGCGCGGATTTTTCATATTGGCATAACGCGCCAGGCCGGCTTCGACATGGCGCAGGCCTTCTTCGTAGTCGCCGATCTGCAGCATCTCGTGCGAGAGGTTGCAGTGCAAAACGGTGTCGAAGCCATTGCCGCGGGTCGGCCCGGCGCCGCGCAGCGCCTGGTACATGTAGGCAAAAGCCTGGTCCGACCGGCCCTGCGCCGAATAACAGCCGGCGATCGTATTCAGCAGCACGCCACGCTGGTCGTCCTTGAGCAACGCCAAGCCTTCGTCGCGCACCGCCAGCACCTGCCTCAGTGCTGCGTCGACGCGGCCGTTGCGCCACATCACGCGCGCGATCAGGGTGTCGGCGAGCAACTGGCCCGGCCGGTCGCTCACCTGATCGAAGTTGCAGCGCGCCGCACGCAGCTCGGTGCCGGCCTGCGCCGGGGTGGCGAAATACAGGCGATGAAAACCGCGCGCCAGCCGGGCCCAACCTTCGGCGCGAGAGTCCGCCGCGGCGCGCGCCAGGGCCAGTGCTTCTTCGGCCAGCACCAGCGACCGGCTGGAGTCGACATGGACACAGGCCCAGGCGCGCCGGGCACGGCGCAGCGCGGCGCTCGCGGTTTTGCGGCCAGCGCCGACGCCGCTGACGTCGGTGGCAGTGCGGCGCGGCGGCGACTTCACGGCCGGGTCAAAGACAGCATGCTGCCAACGCGCGCGCGCTCGCCGCGCGCGGAGACGAGCTCGTTGGGGAGCTGGCGGACGTTGTCCTGCGCGTCGGCGTAGGCCGGCGTCTCGAAGTCGGGCGCACTGATAGGCGCCACGCCGTGGTTGGTGCGCTGGACGCTGGCGCTGCGATCGCCGGGCGCGTGTGGCGCCTGGGTCGTCGACGTGCAAGCGGCCAGCAGCGCTGCAAACAGGGTTGGCGCGGCCAGGCGCAGCGATCGTTTCGAGGACCAAGGTTTCGACACTGAATTCCTTCGGGTAGCGACGACAAGTCGATGGCAATGAATCATGCCGCAGCACGGCCATACGCTCAGGGCGTGCCAACCCGCTGGCGCCGACCCCAACTTTTGGATAGGGGCAGATCTACCACGTCGAGTCGAATGCGCCTTCGTTCGCCGGGCCCATGTGCAAAATCGTGGCTGCAACAGAATGTTTCGGCGCAGGCCGCGGCGGCGCGAAAAAGCAGCCGCGGGCCAAGCCCCGCCAGAGGGCGTTCTCAAGGAGGATCGAGATGCAGTTTCGGTTTGTGCAGCACGTCTTTTCGGCCGCAACTACAGTCGCGGCCCTACTTGCGGTGACCCCCGCCGCCGCACAACAGTTTGAATGGCTGACCGGGACCAGCGTCGCCGACGATCCGTCGCTGAACGGCACGCTGCTGGCGCAAACGACGACAGCCTTCAGCTACGACGTCGCCTATGAACGGCACTTTCCGGAGCCGGCGTCGCGGGTCGGGTCGGTGATCGGTTCGCTCAGCTCGATGGTCCTGCGGGCGAGCGACAGCAGCCTGGACTTTTACTGGCGCGTCATCGTCGATGCCGAGTCGGCGGTCGGTGTCGTGCAGGTCAACCTGAGTCGCTTTGCTGCCGCGCGCCTGCGCGCCGAATGGCGGCGCGATCTGGCGGGTACGGTGATGCCGCGGTTCTGGGTGTCCGGTGGTGAAGACCATTCGTTCTGGTTCCGCGACGAGGTCGAAAACGCGATCTACCCCGGCCAGCGCAGTGCCTACTTTTTCATCGACACCGACGCGCGCGAATACCGACTGGCCAGCGCCGTCGTGGTCAGCAGCGACGACAGCGCGCTGCGCTACAGCGTGACCGGCCAGAGCGAGGCCTTGTTGACCTTCGTGCCCACCGGGGCCGTACCCGAGCCGCAGACCTGGGGGCTGATGTTGATCGGGCTGGCCTTGGTCGGTGTTGCGGGTGCGGCGCGCAAGCTGCGCCGCTGCTGAGCCGGGCAAGATCGGCGGTGTCGTCGACGTCGGCCAGCGGCGCCGGCGCTGCCGTCAACTACATGCTGCGCCGGTACTGCCCACCAACTTCGAACAGCGCATTCGTGATCTGGCCAAGCGAGCAGACGCGCACCGCGTCCATCAGAACGTCGAAGACGTTGCCGTTGTTGATCACCGCCTGCTGAAGACGCTGCAGCATCGCCGGCGCTTCAGCGATGTGACGCGCTTGAAAATCACCCAGGCGCTGCAACTGCGACTGTTTTTCGGCTTCGGTCGAACGTGCCAGTTCGATGATCTTTGGCACGTCACCTTCGTGCGGGTTGCGGAAGGTGTTGACGCCGATGATCGGGTACTCGCCGGTGTGTTTGAGCATCTCGTAATGCATGCTCTCTTCCTGGATCTTGCCGCGCTGGTAGCCGGTTTCCATGGCCCCGAGCACGCCGCCGCGCTCGGCGATTTTTTCAAACTCCGACAGCACCGCTTCTTCGACCAGCTCGGTGAGTTCGTCGATCACAAAAGCGCCCTGGTTCGGG
>JANOKR010000032.1:0-2932 GCA_031419315.1 Betaproteobacteria bacterium | reverse complement strand
ATCGCCTGCTGCGGCGGATTGGCCTTCTTCAGGTACTGGATCGCCACGGTCTGCCTCGTCAGTTGCTGCGGTTGGCGAAGGCCTTCAAAACCGGATCCTTGTCGATCAGCTTGAGGTACTCGTCGGTGACGTAGGTCTTCGGATCGGGCAGGGCTTCGTCGGCGCGCAGCGAGCCGACTTCTTTCATGAACGCGGCGATGGTGTTCATCGTGGTCTCGGCCTTCGAGGCCTGGGCGCCGCGGCTGAACATCGCCAGGTGGCTGGCCAGGTCGTACATCGGGCGCACGTCGAACTCCTTGTTCATCGCGGCCTCTGAGATGTTGACGCCGCCGACGTCGTAGTGCCGCTTCATCACCGCCACAGCGTCCTTGCGGTTGGCTGCCAAAACACGCTGCGCCCGCAAATAGACGGCCAGGAATCGCGCCACGAGTTGCGGGTTCTCCTTGGCCCAATCGGCGCGGACGACCAGGTTGCCGGGGATCACGACACCGGCGTCCTTGCCAGAGCAGAGCAGCTTGGCGCCGGCCTTTTCTTCGACGGTGTAGGTGTTGGGTGCCCACAAGCCGCCGACGTCGGCGCTGCCGGAACTCATCGCCGCGATGATTTCAGCCTGGCCCATCGAGCGCACCGTCACATCGCCCTTGACGAGGCCGAATTTCTGCATGCAGGCGCGCGCGGCGAGGTCGACGGTGGAGTTGCCGGTCAGGAACACCGTGCCGCCCTTGAGCGAGGCCGGGGTCTTGATGATCGCGTCGGCATTCGGCCCACGCACATACAGCGCGTTGGTCGCCGACTGGTCGTCGCTGAAAGCGAAGGTGTGCAGGTTGAAGCGCACCGCGCCCAACACCGCCGGTACGGCACCGGTATAGCCCACGTCCCAGCTCTTGCTGGCGGCGATCTGCGGCGCGCCGGCGGGGAAGTTGGTGATCGTGACCTTCAGGCCGACTTCCTTCCACCAGCCCTTTTCTTCGGCCAGCGTGAACGGCACCGAGCCCAGCAGCGCGGGCTGCGAGCTGATGCGGACTTCCTTGAGCTCCTGCGCCAGCGCGGTGGATGCGGCGGCGGCGAGCAGGGCGGCTGCCAGCGAGTTGAGCAAAGTGGTTTTCATCGTCGTTACTCCAGGTTGGATCTTGCGGAACGGTGGTGTGAGGGTCGCGTGAGGGTTGCAGCGATGCGGTGCCGGGTTCAGCGCCGATCAATGATCGCCAGGACCATGCTGCTCGCGCAGCAGGCGCCAGATCTTGGTGCGCAGATGGACAAACGATTCGAGGTCCATCACGTCTTCAATGCGTTCGTATTTCTGCCAGTCTTCGGCGTCGCGCACCGGCTTGACGTCGATGATTTCCTTGATCGTGCCCGGCCGGCGTGTCATCACCACCACCCGGTCGGCGAGATACACCGCCTCTTCAACCGCGTGGGTGATGAACATCACCGTGCGCGGGTTGGCACGGCCGACCCGCAGCAGCTCTTCTTGCATCACCGTGCGCGTCTGCGCATCGAGTGCGCCGAAGGGCTCGTCCATCAACAGCACGTCGGGGTTGAGCACGTAGGCGCGCGCGATTGCCACCCGTTGCTGCATGCCACCCGAGAGCTGGTGCGGGTAAGCGGTTTCATAGCCTTCGAGGTTCATCAGCTTCAAATTCTTGGCGATGCGGTCGGCTGCTTCTTCGCGCCCGACACCGAGCGAGCGCAGGCCGAACTGGATGTTTTCCTGCACGGTCTTCCACGGGAAGAGCGCAAAAGCCTGGAACACGACAGCGCGGTCAGGGCCGGGCTTGGTGACCTGCTTGCCACCGACCGTGACGCTGCCCGAGCTCGGGAATTCCAGCCCCGCGGCCATGCGCATGCAGGTCGTCTTGCCACAGCCCGAAGGGCCGACGACGGCGACAAACTCGCCTTCGTTGCAGACGTAGCTGACCTTGTCCAGCGCCAGAAACTCCTTGCCGTCGCGGCCGAAGCTGCGGCTGACGTTGTCGAGCACGATATTGGCCATTTTTCTCTAGCGCCCTCGCTTGCGGTTGACCCAGGCCTCGACGCCCCTCAGCGCGACATCGATGAGCAGGCCGAAGATGCCGACCGCGATCATCCCGACCATCACGATGGATGTGTCCAGCGCGCCCTGGCCACGCACCATCATCAAACCGATGCCGCTGTTGGCGGCGATCAGTTCGGCACCGATCAGGCTCTGCCAGCCGGCACCGGCGCTGATGCGCAGGCCGGCGATGATCGAAGGCAGCGAAGCCGGCAGCAGCACTTCGTAAACGATGCGCGGGCCCGAGGCGCCGTAGACCTGTGCCGCTTCGATGTACTTCTTCTCGACAAAACGCGCACCGCGGTAGGCGTTGATCAAGCAGGGCGGGAAAGCGCCGGCAAAGATGATCATCGTTGGCCCGCCGATGCCGGTGCCAAACCACAGCGCTGCAAACGGCACCCAGGCGATCGGCGCGATGAAGCGCAGGCTGTCGAACAGCGGCGTGATGACGTTGTCGAGCCAGCGGTACCAGCCCATCAACAGGCCGAGCGGCACGCCCACCGCAGCGGCCAGGATGAAGCCGCGCAGGTAGCGGTCGATGCTGGCGCCCAGGTGGCCTTGCAGGGTCTGGCCAGAGAAGGTCTTGCTCGTCAACGCGATGCCACGTTCGACAACTTCCCAGGGCAGCGGCAAAAACTTGCGCGGCGCGAGTTCGGCCCAGGCCGCGAAAGTCCAGAGGCCGAAAAAGATCAACAGCCCCGTGACCGACAGGATCACGAGTTGTTTGCGGTCGAGTGGCTCGCCCATCTCGCCAACCTACTGTGTCGTGCGCCAGGGCATCGAGCGGCGTTCGACGAAGTCGAGCATCGCGTTGAGGCCGAAGCCGACCACCGCCACGGCGACCATGCCGGCCAGGATCATCGACGGGTAGATATCGAGCCCGGCCTGGTACAGCACCTT
>JANOKR010000031.1:0-12064 GCA_031419315.1 Betaproteobacteria bacterium | reverse complement strand
CTCGCACCAGGACCCGGGTTTCATCGACCATGTGATGAACAAGAAGTCGGCCTTCATCCGGGTCTACCTGCCGCCCGACGCGAATACGCTGTTGTGCATCACAGACCGCTGCTTGCGGTCACGCAACCGGGTCAACGTCATCGTCGCTGGCAAGCAGAAACAAGCGCAGTGGCTGAGCATCGACGCGGCGGTCAAACATTGCGCCGCGGGCATCGGCCTGTTCGAGTGGGCGAGCAACGACCAAGGCGGCGAGCCCGACGTCGTGTTGGCTTGCGCGGGCGATGTGCCGACGCTGGAAACCTTGGCCGCGGTTGACCTGCTGCGGTTGCACCTGCCGCAGCTCAAGGTGCGGGTGGTCAACGTCGTCGACCTGATGACGCTGCAGCAACCGTCGGAGCACCCGCATGGTTTGTCCGACCGCGAGTTCGACGCGCTGTTCACGACCGACAAGCCGGTGATCTTTGCGTACCACGGCTACCCCTGGCTGATCCATCGCCTGACCTACCGGCGCAGCAACCATGACAACCTGCATGCCCGCGGCTACAAGGAAGTAGGCACCACCACCACCCCGTTCGACATGGCCGTGCTCAACGAGCTGGACCGCTTCCATCTTGTCGCCGACTTCATCGATCGGGTGCCTACGCTCGGTTATCGCGCGGCTCATCTGCGGCAGATGCTGCGCGACAAACTCGTCGAGCATCGTGCGTACATCCAACAGCATGGCCAGGACATGCCGGAGATTCTTGCCTGGCGCTGGCCAGGCCAGAGCCAGAGCCAGAGCAAGCCATTGCCCGACCTGGCCTGAGTAATGCGATGCGGGTCAGGTCGTCAGCGCGGCCCGGTCGTCAGCGGCTGCACCGGGGCCTCAAGCGGCTCGACGCCGATACGTTCGTATTCGGCGATCACCTGCGCCCCGAGCAGCAGCAGGGTCGCGGCCAGCTCCAGGCTGAGCAGCACGGCGATCGCGGTCGTCAGCGAGCCATAAACCACACCGATCTGCGACAGCGTCGCGAAGTACCACACCAGCGCATGGCGCGAGACCTCCCACAGCGCGGCCGCGGTGACGCCGCCGATCAGTGCGTGTGACAGCGACAGCCGGCCGACCGGCATCACCAGGTAGATCGAGGTCAGCACGAAGATTTCGCCGGCCAGCCCGAGCAGGTACAGCAGCAGCCGCGACGTGCCGCCGAGCGACCAGGTGCGCCCGCGGTATTCGATCTGCCCCTCGCCCAGCACTTGCAGGCTGCCGGCGACCAGGGTCACCAGCAGCAGGCCCAGCCCGAGGCACAGGATGTAGACATACGGGATCAGCAGCGAGATCAGCCAGTGGCGCCGGCGTACGACCACCCGGTGGCGGAAGATCACCGACATCGCACTCTCCAGAACGGTGAAGGCCAGCGAGCTGAAAAACAGAATCGTTGCCAGCAGCACCCAGCCAACCACGTCGCGGTGGGCCATGAAGTTGGCGAGCTCGACGATGATCGCCTTCGACTGCCCGGGCACCAGCCATTCGAGATAGCGGCTCAGCGTGGCCAGCAGTTCGGGTGGATCGATCCAGTGCGATAGCGCGATCACCGTCAGGATCAGCAGCGGCACCAGCGACAACAGCGCGTAGTACGCCACCGCACCGGCCAGCAGCAGGCCCTGGTTGGCGCGAAACGCTTTCAAGGTCTGGATCGCGAACACCCACGGATGGGTGACGATCTTGGCGGCGGCGCTGACGGGCATGGGTGGTGCAAAGTAGGCGCCAGGCCCGGCGCAGTCTGTGCGCTGTCAGACAGACGCCAGCCGGCGACCCGGGCACCGTTGCAGTTTGCCTCACAGCGAGGATGAAGCCGATGAACCGAAAGCCTGCGCGACGCCCTGTCGACCTCGCCCGCATTGCCACCGAAACGATGATCGAGCGGGGTCTGGAGCCCGAGTTTGGCGCGGCCGTGGCCACCGAGCTGGCGGCGATCAGTGGCCCCGGCCGCAGCGCCGCAGCACAGATCCTGGATCTGCGCGCGATGCCCTGGTGTTCGATCGACAACGACGATTCTCGCGACCTCGACCAGCTCACCGCTTGCGAGCCGCTTGGCCGTGGCGTGGTCAGGATCTTCGTCGCCGTCGCCGATGTCGATGTGCTCGTCACCAAGGGCTCGGCAATTGACGACCACGCGCGCTTCAACACCACCAGCGTCTACACCGCGGCGCGCATCTTCCCGATGCTGCCCGAGCAGCTCTCGACCGATCTCACCTCGCTGAATCCGGGGCAGGACCGCCTGGCCATCGTCACGACGATGGTCGTCAACACCGACGACTCGGTGACGCTGGGCAAGGTGCAGCGGGCGCTGGTCCACAACCACGCCAAGCTGGCCTACGACGAACTCTCGGCGTGGATCGAAGGCGAGAGCGCCTTGCCCGCGGCCGCTGCCGCCCTACCGGGGCTGGAGCAGCAGTTGCGCATCCAGGACGATGTCGCGCAGCGCCTGCGTGCGCGGCGGCGCACCGAGGGCGCGCTCGAATTCGAAACCCTGCAGCCACGCGCGGTGTACGAAGGCGGGCAGGTGGTCGAGATCCGCATGCAGGTGCAAAACCGCGCGCGCCAGTTGATCCAGGAGTTGATGATCGCCACCAACCAGGCCACGGCGCAGTTCCTGGCCGAGCATGGCGGCGCGTCGTTGCGCCGTGTCGTGCGCTCTCCCGAGCGCTGGCAGCGCATCGTGCTGGAAGCGCGCAAATATGGCGAGGCCCTGCCGGCGCAACCCGACGCGCACGCACTCGAGGTTTTTCTCGCCCGCCGCCGCAAGGCCGACCCGCTGCGCTTCCCCGACCTGTCGCTGGTCATCGTCAAGCTGATGGGTTCGGGTGAATATGTCGTCGAAGAACCCGGCGCGGCGCCGATCGGCCACTTTGGCCTGGCGCTGCGCGACTACACCCACTCGACGGCGCCGAACCGGCGCTTCCCCGACCTGATCACCTCGCGTTTGCTCAAGGCGGTGCTGGCCGGCAGCCCGCCGCCCTACAGCGCAGCCGAGTTGGGCGCATTGGCGGCGCATTGCAGCCAGCAGGAAGATGCGGCGCAGAAGGTCGAGCGCAAGCTGCGCAAGTGCGAGGCCGCGCTGCTGCTCGAGTCGCATGTCGGCCAGCGCTACGACGCCATCGTCACCGGCCGCAATGAAAACAACACCTGGATCCGCACGCTTGCGCCGCCAGTTGAGGGGCGATTGTCCGGCGACGCGCCGGCACTCGACATCGGCCAGCGCGTGCAGGTCAGGCTCGTTGCGACCGACGTCGAGCGCGGGTTCATCGACTTTGAGTTTGTCCACTGAACCGCGCCCCCACCATGCCAGCCCTTGTCGTTGACGGCCGCGGTGATCGAAGCGCCATCGTCCGAGTCTGAGCGGTGATGAAACTGCTGCTCAGGCTGTTCCCCGCAGGTCATATGGTGATCAGCGTGATGTTCATCGTCAGCGCGTTCGCCCTGCTGGCATTTGCCGGGTTCGAGTTGTTCGAAGCCGTCGTGCCCTTCAGTGGCCGCGGCGCCTCGGCGCGGATCGACGGCTTGCTCAACTGCATCGCGCTGCTGACGATCTCGGTGGCGGCCCTTGAACTCGGCCAGACGATCGTCGAAGAAGAGATCCAGCGGGCCTCGCACATGAGCTCGCCTTCGCGCGTGCGCCGCTTCCTGTCGCGCTTTCTCGTCGTGCTGGTGGTGGCGCTGTCGATCGAAGCACTGGTGGCGGTCTTCCGCTTCAGCCGCGACGCCCCGTCGCACCTGCCGTATGCCGCGGCGATCGGCTTGATGGCCGCCGCCTTGCTGGCCGGTTGGGGCATTTTCATCCGCATGAACCTCGGCGCTGAAGAGCTTGAGCCGGAAGCGCTGGCCGCGGCCAAGAAAGAGGACCACAAGGTCGAGAATCCCAAGTGACGCGGTCCTGAAAGTCCCGACGATGGCGCGCACGACCCAATCGAAAAGCCGCCCCAGCGAGCGCATCGGCCGGCTGCGCGCCGGCGCGGGCTCGCTGTTCGGCGCGGCGTTGTGAGCGCAGTGCGCTCGCCGTTGCAGGCCGACCCCTCGGGCACCGACGCCGCGGAAGTCGCGCGCGCCCTCGGCGCTGACCTCGAGCGCGGCCTCACCGCTGCCGAGGCCGCGCGGCGGTTGGCCGAGCAGGGCCGCAACGAATTGCGCGGTGCGTCGCCGCTGCCGACTTGGGCGCGCGTCCTGGCGCATTTTCAGGACCCGCTGATCTACCTGCTGCTGGCCGCGATCGTGATCGCGCTCGCGGCCTGGTCGCTCGAAGGCCGCGCCGGCTGGCCGGTCGATGCGATCGGGATCGCGGCCGTCGTGCTGCTCAACGGCGCGCTCGGTTTCATGCAGGAAGCCAAGGTGCGTGACGCGGTGGCCGCGCTGGCACGCATGACCGAAGCGACCTCCGCCGTGCTGCGCGACGGCCAGCCGCTGCGCGTGCCCAGTGCCGAGCTGGTGCGCGGCGATCTGCTGCTGCTCAGCGAGGGCGACGCCGTCGGTGCCGATGCGCGCCTGCTCGAAGCGACGACGCTGCGCGTGCAAGAGGCCTCGCTGACGGGCGAGAGCGAGGCGGTGCTCAAGGACGCCGCGACGTTGCCTGCCGCGGTGCCGCTCGGCGACCGCCTGAACATGGTCTTCAAGGGCACGGCGGTGGCGCAGGGCGGTGCGCGCGCCATCGTCACCGCCACCGCGATGGACACCGAGATGGGTGCGATCGCCAAGCTGCTTGAGGCCATCGTCGACGAACCGACGCCGCTGGCCAGGGAGGTCGCGCGCATCGGCGGCATGCTCGGCATCGCGGTCGTGATCATCGCGGTGGTCGTGATGGGTACTTTGTTTGCGCTGTCCGATATCGGCAGCGCCAGCGATGTGACGCGGGTGTTGCTGCTCGGCGTATCGCTGGCGGTGGCCGCGGTGATGGCGCTGGCGACGTTGTTAACGATCGACTTCTATCTGCCGGCGGGCTTGATCGATGGCAACCAGACGCTTGACAACGCGCGCACGGCGGGCTTCACGGCGCTGGTGCTGGTGCTGGCGCAGTTGTTCAATTGTTTTGACGCGCGGTCGGACCGCACCAGCAGCTTCGTCAACCCGTTTGTCAACCGCTGGTTGTGGGGGTCGATCGCGCTGGCCGTATTGCTGCAAGTCGCCGTCGTGCATCTGGCCTGGCTGAATGTGGCCTTCGGCACCGTGCCGCTGACACTCGAACAATGGGCGCTGTGCACGGCGATGACCAGCGCGGTGCTGTGGGCCAGCGAGCTGCGCAAGCTGGCGCTACGTGCCTGGGCTGCACGCTGATGGCCAGGGTCGCTTTCGAGGTGCTGGTGGACATCGCCAAGCTGGCCTTCTTCGTCACCATCGCGTATCTGATCCTGCAGGCCTGGGCGGGGCGCCGGCAGCCCGGCTGGTCGCTGTACCTGACGCGCCGCCGGCTGGTGGTGCTGGGTGCGCTGACACTTTTGATGAGCGCGATAAAGCTGATCGAGGACGTCGTGGCCAGGGAGTCCGGCCCCGTCGATACCGCGATCCTGTGGTTCGTGCGTGAGCAGTTTCCCGCGGCGCTGAACGGCTACTTCGCCATCCTCACGCTCAGTGGCTCTGCGCGCGTTTTGCTGCCGGCCAGTGTGCTCGTGGTGCTGGCGCTGCTGCTCGCCAAGCGGCGCTTCGAGGCCTTGTTGCTCAGTGCATCGATGGTTGCTGCGCCACTGCTCGTTTATGTGCTCAAGGCGGTGGTCGGCCGCGATCGGCCGGTGTTGTGGGATACGCAGACGTACTGGGGCTCGAGCTTTCCGAGTGGCCACACGCTCAGCACCGCAGCTTTCGCCACCGCCGCGGCGCTGTGCCTGGCGCGTATCTGGCCGCGCAGCGCCGCAGCGGCAACGGCGACCGCGCTGCTGTGGCCCGGGCTGGTCGCGATGTCGCGTCTGGTGCTCGGCGTTCACTGGCCGTCGGATGTGCTCGCTGCGTTGTGCCTGGGCGCCTTCATTCCGCTGTCGTTGAGTGTGGTCCTCGACCGCACACCGGCCCGCAGTCGCTGAGCGTTGGTTCGCCAACGCACAGATGTATCGCCGCCAGCGCGCCACCATCCGGCATGAAAACTGGTGTCAACTGGCTGGGCCGTTGGGCGATCGTGCTGTCGATGGCCCTGGGGGCTGCCAGTCAGGCCCAGACCCAGATCAGCATCGGCGTCTCAGTGCCCGGTGTGAGCATCGGCATCAACAGGCCCGCCTACCCGCAGTTCGAGCAGGTGTCCGGCTATCCGGTGTACTACGTGCCGGAGTCGCAGAACAACTACTTCTTCTACGACGGCCTGTACTGGGTCTACCAGCGGGACAACTGGTACTCGGGTTCCTGGTACGACGGGCCCTGGTACGCCGTCGTGCCGCAACGTGTGCCCCTGTATGTGCTGCGCATCCCGGTGCGCTACTACCGCGACCCGCCGCCTGACTTTCGCAGCTGGCGACCGGATGCGCCGCCGCGCTGGGGTGAGCGTTGGGGCAAGGACTGGCAGCGCAAGCACAAAGCTTGGGACCGCTGGAACCACCAAGCGATGCCGGCCCCCGCGCCACTGCCGCAATACCAGCGGCGCTATGCGGGCGATCGTTATCCTCAGGCCGAGCAGCAGCGGGAGCTGCGTGGACGCCACTACCCCCACCAGTCGCGCGACATCGTCGTGCGTGAGCATCTTCGACAACAGGCACCGCCGCGCAGCAATGCAAGCCGGGCACATGGTCGCCCTGAAGCGCAGGGCCAGCGCAAGCAGCCGAAAAACGAGCGTGCGACCGAGCGCGCCACGGGCCCAGGCCAGGGCCAGGCCAAGGGCCACGACCGCGAGGACGGTGATGCACCCGGCCAGCGAAACAAGAAGTAGCGAAGCTGCGGCTGGCACCGCGGCCTGTCGCGGCGCCGGCCGTGGCCGCGGGAACTGACGCGTGCGCTGATCGCAGCGCATGGCGCTGGCCGATTCCAGACCATGAGGACCAACCCGTGACACTGACTGAGGCGCCCGCGGTCAGGGACGCCGGGATGACGATCAACTTCTGGGCGCAGATTTGATCAGCGCAATGACTTCAAAGGACCCCGTCTGCGGCATGACGGTGACGCCGAAATCGTTCCATTCGCTCGACCACGATGGCAAGCGCTTGTACTTCTGCAGTGCCCGCTGCAAGCAGCGCTTTGCGGCCAACCCGGACAAGTTCGTGGCGCCGCGATCAGCGCCGGCGGCGGTGCCGAGTGTGGCGATGGCTGCGGCCGAGCCGGCTGCACCGGGTGTACCGGCTGCAGCGGTTGAAATGGCCATGACGGCGACCCTCTACACCTGCCCAATGCACCCCGAGGTGCGGCAAGACCACCCCGGCGCTTGCCCGAAGTGCGGCATGGCGCTGGAGCCCGTGTTGCCGGCATTGGACGAGGACGAGAACACCGAGCTGGTCGACTTCCAGCGGCGCTTTGTGTGGACCCTGCCGCTGACCGTGGTGGTGACGACGCTGGCAATGGCTGGGCATCGCCTGCAATGGTTCGAGATGGTCACGCAGAGCTGGATCGAGCTGGTATTGACGCTGCCGATCGTGCTCTGGGCCGGTGCGCCGTTTTTTGTGCGCGGTGCGCAGTCGATCGTCAACCGCAGCCCGAATATGTGGACCCTGATCGGCCTGGGCACCGGTGCGGCTTTTGTCTACAGCGTCGTGGCCACCGTGATGCCGCAGGTCTTCCCGGCATCGTTTGTATCGATGGGCCGCGTGGCGGTGTATTTCGAGGCCGCGGCGGTGATCATCTCGCTGACCCTGCTCGGCCAGATCCTCGAATTGAGGGCGCGCTCGCAGGCCTCGGCGGCGATCAAGTCGCTGCTCAAGCTGGCACCGAAGACGGCGCGCCGGATCAAGGCCGACGGCAGCGAAGAGGACATCGAACTCACGCATGTGCATATCGGCGACACCCTGCGTGTGCGCCCCGGCGAGAAGGTTCCGGTGGATGGTGTCGTCAGCGAAGGCGCGAGCGCGGTTGACGAATCGATGCTCACCGGCGAGCCGATGCCGGTCACCAAACGTGCTGGGGACAAGCTCATCGGCGCCACGCTCAACACCAGCGGCGCGCTGGTCATGCGGGCTGAAAAAGTCGGCGCGCAGACGGTGCTGGCGAGCATCGTGAACATGGTCGTGCAGGCGCAGCGATCGCGCGCGCCGATGCAACGCATGGCCGACCGCGTGGCGGGTTACTTCGTCGTCAGCGTGGTCGGCGTGGCGCTGTTGACCTTCTTCGCCTGGGGTCTGTTCGGCCCCGCGCCGAGCTGGGTCTACGGCCTCATCAACGCGGTGGCGGTCTTGATCATTGCCTGCCCCTGCGCGCTCGGCCTGGCGACGCCGATGTCGATCATGGTCGCCACCGGCAAGGCGGCGACCCAGGGCGTATTGTTCCGCGATGCTGCGGCGATCGAAAAATTCTGCAAGGTCGATACCTTGATCGTCGACAAGACCGGCACCCTGACCGAAGGCAAGCCGCGCTTCGACCGCGTGATCGCGGCGGCGGGTTTCACCGACGACGAGGTGCTGCGCCTGGCCGCTAGCCTTGACCAGGGCAGCGAGCACCCGCTGGCCGCGGCGATCGTCGCTGCGGCGCGCGAGCTTGGCCTGGCGCTCGAAAGGGCCGACGGCTTCGAGTCGAGCACCGGCATGGGCGTGCGCGGCAACGTCGGCGGCCACGCGCTGGCGCTGGGCAACAGCACCTTGATGGCCCAGCTCGGCATCGCCATCGACGTGCTGGAGGCGCTGGCCACACTCAAGGCCAGCGGCTTGCGTGTGATCATGGCCACTGGCGACGGCCTGACGACGGCCAGGGCGGTGGCCAACAAGCTGGGTATCGACGAAGTCCAAGGTGAGGTCAAGCCGGCCGACAAGCTGGCGTTGGTGGAAACATTGCAGCGTGAAGGCAGCGTCGTTGCGATGGCCGGCGACGGCATCAACGACGCGCCGGCGCTGGCGCGCGCCGATGTCGGCGTGGCGATGGGCACCGGCACCGACGTGGCGATGAACAGCGCGCAGGTCACCCTCGTCAAGGGCGACCTGCGCGGCATCGCCCAGGCCCGCATGATTTCGAGCCAGACGATCGCCAACATGAAGCAGAACCTGGCCTTCGCCTTTGTCTACAACGCGCTCGGCGTGCCGCTGGCGGCCGGTGTGTTGTACCCGATCACGGGCTGGCTGTTATCGCCGATGATCGCGGCGCTGGCGATGAGCCTGAGCTCGGTCTCGGTGATCGGCAATGCCTTGCGGCTGCAACGAGCGGTGCCACCGCCGGCCTGAACGGAGCGTCAACGCGATGGACATTTTTGCCCATACCTTGTGGGTCGGCGCCGGTATCGTGGCGATCGGGCGGCACCGACCGATCGCGCCGAGAATGGCCGCCGCGACGATCGCGCTGGCCGCCGTGCCCGACGTCTTACACCTGCTGCCGATCTTCGGGTGGTGGGTCTTCGGCGAGGGCTCTGCATCGGCGTTGTGGGCGTATGCGGTGGCCGTGCCGGGCAGCGAGCCGGAATTGCCGCCATCGGTTGCCTTCTGGTCGCACCACCTGCACTGCGTTGCGCACAGTGCGATCGTGGCAGCGGCGCTCACGCTGGTGATCTGGGCCTGGCGGCGCATGTTGTGGGTGCCGCTGCTCGGCTGGTGGTCGCACATCGTCATCGATGTGTTTACCCATTCGGCGGACTACTACGCTGCGCCGGTTTTGTATCCGCTGACCGAGCGCGGCTTCGATGGCCTGGCCTGGAACACACCGTGGTTCATGCTGTTGAACTACCTGCTGCTGGCCGCCGCCGGCCTGACGCTCTGGTTCCGCCGCACGCGCGATCGGCGCCGCTGAGCCGCCGGATGCGACAGGCGCGCCGGGTGCTCACTGCGGCGACGCCGCCCGCGTGCTGCCGTAGATGTGCCACACGGCGACAAACATCGCGGCGATCGCCGGGCCGAGCACGAAGCCGTTGATGCCAAATACCGCCATTCCGCCCAGGGTGGTGGTCAGCACCAGGTAGTCGGGCAGGCGGGTGTCCTTGCCAACCAGCAGCGGGCGCAGCAGGTTGTCGACGAGGCCGATCACCAGCACCCCCCAGGCGACGAGTGCGAGGCCCTGCCAGAGCGCACCAGAGAGCAAAAAATACAGCGCCACTGGCGCCCAGACCAGAGCCGCACCGACCGCCGGCAGCAGTGACAGGAAGGCCATCACCACGGCCCACAACAAGGCGCCGTCGACGTCAAGAAACCAGAATGCGAGGCCGCCCAACAGCCCCTGCAAAGCGGCCACAAAAAGGTTGCCCTTGACCGTGGCGCGGATGACCACCGCGAACTTGTCGAACAACTCGCTGCGCTGTGTCGGCGGCAGGGGTACGGCGTGACGCAAGTCGCGCGCCAGTCCCTCGCCGTCGCGGATCAGGAAAAACGCCAAGTACATCGTGATGAACAGCTCGACGACAAACTCGAAGGTGTTCTGGCCGATGGCCAGGGCCTGGGTGGCGATGAACTGGCTGGCCCGGGCGAGGGCGTCGGTGGCGCGCTGTTGCAGGGTCGCGAAGTCGACCAGGCCAAAGCGGTCGAGCAGACCGATGATCGATGGCGGCAGGGCGTCGAAAACGCCGCGGAAATACTGCGACGGGTTCATCTCGCCCGACTGCAAGCGCTGGTAGATGCCAGCGGCCTCGCGCGCCAGCGCCGCCGTGATCAACGCCAGCGGCAGGACCACCATCAACAGCACGACAAGCAGTGTCGCCAGCGCGGCCAGGGTGCGCCGCTGCTGCAATGGCGGTAGCAGGCGGCGATAGAGCGGCGCGAAGAGCAGCGCAATGACCGTGCCCCACAGGATCGTGCCGTAGAACGGCGCCAGGATCCACGCCAGCGCCAGCGACACCGCCGCCAGCAAGAGCAGCAGCGTGGCGCGCTCGGCAGGCGTCGGCGCCTGGTCAGTCGGCGGCGGCATCGGCGGGCTCCGGGTGGGCTGCGGCCGCGACGGCCTCGTCGCGTTTGATGCGCCCGTCGACGAGTTCGATCACGCGGTCGCAGCGGGCGGCCAGGCGCGGGTCATGCGTGACCAGCAGGAACGAGACCTTCAGCGTGGCATGCATGCGTCGCATGACATCGAAGACTTCATTTGCCGACTGGGTGTCGAGGTTGCCGGTGGGTTCATCCGCCAGTACGAGAGGCGGCTCGAGCACCAGCGCGCGCGCGATGGCCACGCGCTGCTGCATGCCACCAGAGAGTTCGCCCGGGCGCTTGGCCACCGCAGCTTCGAGCCCGACCGATTTCAGCACCCCCATCGCGCGCTCGCGCTGTGCGGGGGTGACGCGACCCTGGCGCATCAGCGCCGGCAGGGTCACGTTTTCGAGCGCCGTGAACGCCGGCAGCAGGTGGTGGAACTGGAATACGAAGCCCAGTGTCGCGCGCCGCTGCAGCGTCAGGCCGGCGTCGTCGAGCGTGTTCGTTTCCCGGCCTTCGATGCGGTAGCTGCCGGCGCTTGCTTTTTCGAGCAGGCCGATGATGTTCAGCAGCGTGCTTTTGCCCGAACCCGAAGGCCCGATCAGCGCCACGAACTCGCCGCGCGCGATCTTCAGCGACAGGCCGTGCAGGACCTCGGCCTCGTTGGGCCGGCCGGCGTTGTAGGTTTTGTAAATGTCGCTGAGTTCGATCAGCGGCGCCGCGGCTGTCGTCATCACATTCGGATCGCCAGCGCGGGGTCGAGTTTGGCTGCGCTGCGCGCCGGCACCACCGCGGCCAGCACGCCGCACAGCGTGGCCAGACCCGCCACCTGCAGCGCCAGGCCGGCGTGCAGCGTGATCTCGAACAGCGGCTGCCCATCGTCGCCCAGGGCCAGGCGCGAGAAGGCCCAGATCAGGCCGACGGCGAGCACCACGCCGAGGGCCGAGCCGATGGCGCCGACGATCGCGCCTTGCAGCAGAAAGATGCGCAGCACCTGGCCCTGCGTGGCGCCCATCGCGCGCAGGATGCCGATCTCGCGGCGCTTTTGCACGACCGACACCACCAGCACGCTGGCGATGCCCAGCACCACCAC
>JANOKR010000030.1:0-5589 GCA_031419315.1 Betaproteobacteria bacterium | reverse complement strand
GCTCTTCTACCACTCGTCGTGCCCGCAACCGGGCGTCGCCGGATTGGCGCAGATCGCCGCCCAAGCGGTGCCTGACACAACGCAGTTCGACCCGGCAAGCCCGTACTTCGACCCGAAGTCGACCCCAGCCGCACCCCGCTGGCTACAGATCGACGTTCGCCTGCAGCGCAAGACCCGCCTGCTTTCGCTGGCCGAGATGCGCGCGGCGCCGCAGCTGGCGTCGATGCGAGTCCTGCAACGTGGCAATCGGCTGTCGATCACGCCGGTGTCGGCGCCGGAGTGGCGTGCCGTGTTGGCGCTGCTGGCGTGAGCCGCTGGTTCATCGGCGCTGGCGCCGTGCGCCTTAGCCCAACTCGAAGCGGATGCTCGCCAGCGTGACGTGATTGCCGCCGCGGCGGCGGGCTTCGGTCAGTGCGGTTTCGCAGGCCGCTTGCAAGGCCTCTTGCGAATCGGCCGTATGCGGGAAACTGGCCACCCCCATGGCCACCGAAAAACCGACCTCCTGGGCATCGATGACCACGATCTGCGTCGCACATTGGCGGCGCAAGCCTTCCATTCGCGAATGTGCCGTAGCCAGGCCGACCCCCGAGAGCAGCACGCCAAAGCGGGTGTCGTCGATGCGGCAGGACGCATCCATCGCGCGGGTGTTGCCACGCAGCAGGCGGCCCATGGCTTCGAAAATGCGCGCCTGTGCCGGCGCCCCGAGCGCCAACGCGGCCTCACCGAGTGGATCGATTTCGATCAGCACCAACGCAAATTCGCGGTGCTCGCGGGTCGACAGATCGAGCTCGCGGCGCAACTGATCGTCAAAGTGGGAGCGGGTATTCAGCCCCGACGCCGCATCGCGCAGGCCTTGGTCCTTGAGCTCGAGGCGCAGGGCTTCGATGGCCCGCTGCTGCTGTTCGAGCTGGTCGAGGGCCTGCCGCAATTGTGATTCCTTGACTCGCGCGGCGCTCTGGTCGGCCCACACGCTGGACAGCAGCGCGTGGCCGTCGGGTTCGCCCTGCGTGATCACCCGCAGCACCGAAAAATCATGGCGCTTGCCGGCCCATTCAAACCGATGGTCGCTGACCAGCGGTGCGGCCTGGCCGGACGCAGTGTGCTCGGCGGCGCGCAACGTCGTCGCCAGCGTGGCGTCGAAAAGTTCGGCATCGGTCATGCCGGCCACCGAAGCCGCACTACGGCCGACAAAAGCCGCCATGGCCTCGTTGACGTGGAGGTACTTGCCGGTGACCGTGTCCTTGACCGACAACAGCGCGCCCTGGCGCGACAACAGCGCAGGCAAAGCATCCGCTAGCGCTTTGGTCAGCGCCGGGTTGCTGGTCGGAGTGACAGCGTCCATCACCGGGCCGGAAAGCGTCATGGGTTGAATTGTGTCGGGCGCACCATCTTCGCGACGCCAAGGTTGCAGAGCAAGACCTAGGCCCGTGCTTCGGCAGCCCCATCCCTAACTTGAGGCCGCCCGGCAGTGTGCCGCATCGGCGGTGCCCCGACGGGCAGCGGTTGCCCCACCTCGCTGCACTTGGCCATCGCCGCCATGGCATCGAGCCCGATTTCGGGCTAGAATCGCGCTCTTTGCCGCAATTTGCTTCGGAACTTGCCGAGCAACGTGCTGCTCAACACCCAACCCCGAAACCAACGTAAGCGACACCCAAGCGACATGACCACGATTCGAGTCAAGGAAAACGAGCCATTTGACGTTGCGCTGCGCCGCTTCAAGCGCACGATCGAGAAGCTCGGCCTGCTGACCGAACTGCGCGCGCGCGAGTTTTACGAAAAACCCACCGCCGAGCGCAAGCGCAAGAAGGCGGCCGCCGTAAAGCGCCACTTCAAGCGTGTGCGCAGCATGCAGTTGCCCAAGAAGATGTATTGACGCCTGCGCGGCGAACAACTCTTTCAAGCCCGCGCGGGCAACCGCAGCGGGCTTTGTTTTTTTGCCGAAAGCGAATCACGTGAGCCTGAAAAACCGCATCCAGGACGATATGAAAACCGCAATGCGGGCCAAGGACGCACCGCGCCTGCTGGCCATCCGCATGCTGCTGGCGGCGATGAAACAGCGCGAGGTCGACGAGCGCATCGAGCTCGATGACGCCGCCATCGTGGCCATCGTCGACAAGCAGATCAAGCAGCGCAAGGACTCGATCGCGGCTTTCGAGCTCGCTCAGCGCAGCGACCTTGTCGACAAGGAAGCGGCCGAACTGCAAGTGATGCAGGCGTACCTGCCGCAACGACTGTCGGCCACCGAAATCGAAAGCGCGGTCGCCGCCACGGTGGCCTCGCTCGGGGCCGCTGGGCCGGCAGATATGGGCCGCGTGATGACCGCGGTGAAGTCTCAACTGGCCGGCAAAGCCGAGATGGGTTTGGTGTCGGCCGCGGTCAAACGCGCGCTAGCAAGTTAGGCTGCCGACCATGAGCAACAAACTGCCCTTGCGCCAGATCGCCGACGATGTCTGCGCCGCGCCGCAGCTCGGCCCGGAGCAGATGGCCGATGTCGCCGCGGCGGGCTTTCGCAGCATCGTGAACAACCGGCCCGACTTTGAATACGGGCCCGACCAGCCAGCCCACGCGGCCATCGAAGCCGCCGCGCGCGCCGCCGGGCTGGAGTACCGCTTCCTGCCGGTCGACCCCGCGGTGCAGACCGCACAAGACGCCGCCGCGATGGCGCGTCTGTTGGCCGAGTTGCCGCGCCCGCTGTTGATGTTCTGCCGCACCGGCAACCGCTCGATCCGCTTGTTCGCACTGGCGCAGGGCGGGTGACTGCGCGCCGGGCGACATCGGGTGACCTAGGACATTCCCCAGCCCCGCCTCGCGCAGGCCGGCTACGACGGATTTGACAGCTACAGTCCCCCGCTGATCCGGCCGCTGGCCGGGGTGTGGAGGAGGGGCCCGATGGATGGACTGATCAGCGTTGCGAAAGGCATCGACTTCGTCAACGACCGCTTTGCGCTCGTCGCGAAGTGGGCAGTGTTTTTGTCCTGCGCCATCAGCGCTGCCAACGCCTTGGTGCGCTACCTCGCCAACTACAGCTCCAACGCCTATCTCGAGATCCAGTGGTACCTCTTCGCAGGCTGCGTGATGCTCGGTGCGGCGCAGGTGCTGCGGGTCAACGAACACATCCGCGTCGACGTCATCTACGGGCGTTACTCGGGCCGGACGCAGGCCCTGATAGATCTCGTCGGCCTGCTGTTTTTCATGCTGCCGTCGATGCTGGTGATGATCTATTTTTCGTGGCCGTTGTTCGTGAAGATGTACATGAGCGGCGAAATGTCGAGCAACGCCGGCGGCCTCATTCGCTGGCCGGCGATGTTGATGCTGCCGTTGGGCTTTGCATTGCTCTTCGCGCAGGGCGTCTCCGAGTCGATCAAGCGCGTTGCCTGGCTGGCGCACAAATACGACGCTGACTTCCACTACGAGAGGCCGCTGCAATGACGATGGACACCTTTGCCCCGCTGATGTTCGCGGGCCTGGTCCTGGTGCTGCTGATCGGTTTTCCGGTTGCGTTTTCGCTGACTGCGCTGGGCCTGGGCTGCGGCTTCTTCGCGGTCTACATGGGCTGGTTCCCGGCCGGCTTCATGGGCAATCTGCCGCTCAATGTCTTTGGCATCCTGTCCAACGACCTGCTGCTGGCGATCCCGTTTTTTACGCTGATGGGCACGATCCTCGAGCGCTGCGGCCTGGCCGAGGACATGCTGGATTCGATGGGCCAGCTCTTCGGCCCGGTGCGCGGCGGGCTGGGTTACTCGGTGATCATCGTCGGCTTCATCCTCGGCGCGATCACCGGCACTGTCGCCGGCCAGGTCATCGCGATGGCCATGATCTCGCTGCCGGTGATGATGCGCTGGGGCTACAACATGCGCTACGCCACCGGCGTGCTGGCCGCGTCGGGCACGATCACCCAGCTCGTGCCGCCTTCGCTGGTGCTGATCGTGCTGGCCGACCAACTCGGCAAGCCGGTCGGCGACATGTACAAGGGCGCCTGGGGGCCGTCGATCCTGCAGGTGCTGCTGTTTGCGCTGTACACCTTCATGCTCTCGCGCATCAAGCCCGAACAGGTGCCCGGCGTGCCGCGCGAAGGCCGCACCCTCGACGGCTGGCCTCTGGTGTTCAAATGCCTGCGCGGCATCATCCCGTCGGCGGTTTTGATCTTCACCGTGCTCGGCAGCATGGGCGGCCTGCCCGGTATCACCACCGCCATCGCCACGCCCACCGAGGCCGGCGCGATGGGTGCAGTCGGCGCCTTCATCCTGGCCGCGATGCACAAGCGCCTGACGCTCGATCTGCTCAAGCAGGCCCTGCTGACCACGATGCGGCTGACCTCGATGGTGGTCTTCATCCTGATCGGCTCGCGGGTGTTTTCGCTCGTCTTCCAGGGGGTCGATGGCGGCATCTGGATCGAGCACCTGCTCTCCGGCTTGCCGGGCGGTCAGCTCGGCTTCCTGATCGCGATCAACATCTTCATCTTCTTCCTGGCGTTTTTCCTCGACTTCTTCGAGATCGCCTTCATCATCATCCCGTTCCTGGTGCCGGTGGCGACCAAGCTGGGCATCGACCTGATCTGGTTCGGGGTCATGATCTGCGTGAACATGCAGACCAGCTTCATGCACCCGCCGTTTGGCTTTGCACTGTTCTATCTGCGCGGCATCGCTGACACGCTGTTCAAGAACGGCTCGCTGCCACGCAAGGTCGAGACCAGCGACATCTACATGGGCGCGATTCCGTGGATCGTGATCCAGCTCGTGCTGGTGGCGATCGTCATCTTCGTGCCGCAGACGGTGACGATTTTCCTCGACAAGGAAAAGGTGCTTGACCTCGACAAGGCCAGCGAGCAGATCATGAACATGGGCGGTGGCCGCACGCAGCGGCCCGCGCCGGGTCTGGACACGCCTGGCGCCCCGGCACCTGGCGCGTCGGGCGCTGCGAGTGCCGCGCCCGCGGCCGAAGAAGACCCGATGGAGGCGGTGAGACGCGCGCTCGAGTCGGACAAGGCAAAGAAGTAGCGCCGCCACGCCCCTCCGGTCGCTCAGGCGCCACACTTCACCTGACCCGCCGCAATGAAAAAGGGCTGCGGCACCGCCGCAGCCCTTCTTGTTGGCACATCGAGCCCCTGCGGGCGCGATGACCGCCGCGCCCTCAGGGCGCGGCTACGATCACAACCTGGCGCTCTGCATGAAGTCGTCGAAGGCGGCTTCAGAAAAGCGGAACCACAGATTCGCGTCACGCCGGAACGACGAATAGTCCTCGTACACCTTCTTCCACGCCGGATTGGTGGCCGAAAGCTCGCTGTACAGCGCCATCGATTCCTTGAACGCGTTGTCCATCACATCCTTGGGGAACCTGAACAGCTTGGTGCCACCGGCCACCAGGCGCTTCAGCGCGGCGGCATTGCGGCCGTCGTACTTGGCCTGCATGTCGACATGCGCGAAGGCCGCTGCGGACTCGATGATCGCCTTGTACTCGCTGGACAGCGTGTCGTAGGCCTTGATGCTGACGTGCAAGTCGAGTTGCGGGCCGCCTTCCCAGAAGCCGGGGTAAGCGTAGTTCTGTGCGACCTTGTGGAAACCGAGCTTTTCGTCGTCGTAGGGGCCGACC
>JANOKR010000029.1:0-6038 GCA_031419315.1 Betaproteobacteria bacterium | reverse complement strand
GGCTGCCGGCCGATGGCTTGCACGATGGGCTCCCGAGGTGGTGAGCCCGTACGGTCTCAAGCCGCGCGCTGCGCCTCAATCGCTCAGAGTGCCGCCTGCCTGTGGGTGCCTACCTCTGCGGGGCCTCGTTCGGGTGATCGGTTTGCGATTGCTTCGGGATGCCAGCAAGCTGCCTGTCGCCACCGTCGGCTGATGGCCGCAAAGGGCCGTTCGTCATTCCTGCGGTCTTGTGCAACTGAGCGCAACTAGGTATCAGTCAATCCGCACCACCACCCGCCCGCGCACCTGCCCGGCCATCAGCCGCTGTGCGGCGTCGATGGCGCCATCCAGGCCGACCTCGGTGACGATCGATTCGAGCAGAGCCGGGTCCAGATCGGCCGCCAGCCGCGCCCAAGCCTCACGTCGCCGCGTGATCGGCGCCATCACGCTGTCGACACCCAACAGCGCCACACGGCGCAGGATGAAAGGCAACACGGTGCCGGCCAAGTCGTGGCCCTGCGCGAGCCCGCAGGCCGCCACCGCACCGCCATAGCGGACTTGGGCGCAGGCGTTGACCAGCGTGTGGCTGCCGACCGCATCCACCACCGCGACCCAGCGTTCCTTTTGCAGCGGCTTGCCCGGCGCACTCAGCTCAATGCGGTCGATGACGCTGCTGGCGCCCAGGTTTTTCAAATAGTCGGCCTCAGCCGGCTTGCCGGTGGCTGCGACGACGCGGTGGCCGAGCCGGTTCAGCAGCGCCACCGCGACCGAGCCGACCCCGCCGGTGGCACCGGTAACGAGTACCTCGCCGTCACCGGGCTGGAGACCATGGCGCTCGAGCGCCAGCACACACAACATCGCGGTGTAACCCGCGGTGCCGATGGCCATCGCCTGGCGCGGCGTGAAGGCTGCCGGCAGCGGCACCAGCCAGTCGCCCTGCAGCCTCGCCCGCTGCGCCAGGCAACCCCAATGGGTTTCGCCCACCCCCCAGCCGTTGTGGATAAAACGATCGCCAGCCTGCCACGCTGGATGCGCGCTTTCGAGCACCACACCGGCGCCATCGATGCCCGGCACCATCGGCCAACGCCGCACCACCGGCGACTTGTCAGTCAGTGCGAGCGCGTCCTTGTAGTTGATCGTCGAATACGCGGGTTGCACCAGCACGCCGCCGTTTTCAATCACCGGCAGGCGGCTCGCGTCGATCTCGCTGACGCCAGCCGAGAAGCCCGCGTCGGTTTTTTCCAGCAGCAGGGCTTTGAACATCTTGATGCGACTCCAGTTCGGTTGGCTGGGACGGTTGCGTTGACACCCCCCGGCGATGCCCCTATTCTGCCGCCGCCGATGCGACAGACTGCCACCCACTGCCGATTTACGCGCCTCGCGCCGATACGCGCCGCTTTGCTCGCGCTGCTGGTCGCCTCAGCCGGCCAGGCGCAAGCCGCCCCGGAAGACCGCGGCGACGCCGTGATGCAGTTGCTGCAGGACAAAGGCCTGCTGCCCAAGGACCTGCCCGCCGAGAGCACCGCGTTTGTGCGCCAGGTGCGCGACACCGCATCCGACCTCGTCATCGGCGCAATGAACTTTCTCGGCGTGCCCTATCGGCGCGGTGGCAACAGCGAGGCCGAGGGCTTCGACTGCAGCGGCTTCACGCGCCATATCTTCGAGATGACCCTGGGCCTGGTGCTGCCGCGCCGCGCCGACGAGCAGGCCACCGCGGCCGGCCTGGCCAAGGTTGGCCGCGAGGAACTCAAACCCGGCGACCTGGTGTTTTTCAACACCCTCAAGCGCACTTTTTCGCATGTCGGCATCTATGTCGGCGACGGCAAATTCATCCACTCGCCGCGGGCCGGCGGCGAGGTGCGGGTCGAGGACATGCGCAAGGCCTACTGGGAGCGCCGCTTCACCGGCGCGCGGCGGGCGGATGCCGCGGTGCAAGCGCCGCGGTCGGCCGCGCCGGCGGCGGCGACGGTCGCGAGCGTCGCCTCGGCACCTTCGCGCTGACGCGTACCCGGCCGACAAGCTGTCGCGCAGCGCCGCTGCACAATCGCGGCATGGGCGACAACGTCATTCCTCTGGCCGACCTGCGCTACCAATCGCCGGTGCCGCATGTGCCCGACCTGCTCAGCGGCCAAGCGGCGGCCACCGGGTTCCTGTCCGACCGGCTCGGCCGCCCGCTGCACGACTTGCGCATTTCGGTCACCGACCGCTGCAACTTCCGCTGCGGCTACTGCATGCCGAAAGAAGTCTTCGACAAGGACTACAAATTCCTGCCGCAGACCTCGCTGTTGAGCTTTGAAGAGATCACCCGGCTGGCGCGCCTCTTTGTCAGCCATGGCGTGCACAAGCTGCGCCTGACTGGCGGTGAACCGCTGCTGCGCAAACATCTCGAAACCCTGGTCGCGATGCTTGCGGCGCTGCGCACGCCCGACGGCGCCGCGCTCGACCTGACGTTGACGACCAACGGCTCGCTGCTCGAACGCAAGGCGCAGTCACTCGCCGACGCCGGCCTGCGGCGCGTGACGGTCAGCCTCGACGCACTGGACGACACCATCTTCAGGCGCATGAACGACGTCGACTTCCCCGTCGCCGATGTGCTGCGTGGTATCGACGCCGCGCGCCGTGCCGGGCTGGCGCCGATCAAGGTGAATATGGTTGTCAAGCGTGGCACCAACGATCAAGAGATCGTGCCGATGGCGCGTTATTTTCGCGACCACTATGGCGCCGATGTGACCCTGCGTTTTATCGAGTACATGGACGTCGGCACGACGAATGGCTGGCGCATGGACGAAGTGCTGCCCTCGGCCGAGGTGATCGCGCGGCTCACGCAGGTTTTCCCGCTGCAGGCCACCGCGCCGGCCGCACCGGGCGAAACCGCGCAACGCTGGTCGTACCTCGATGGTCGCGGCGAAGTCGGCGTGATCTCCAGCGTCACGCAGGCTTTCTGCCACGACTGCAACCGCGCCCGGCTGTCGACCGAAGGCAAGTTGTTCCTGTGCCTCTTTGCAGCCCGCGGCCACGACCTGCGCGCCTTGCTGCGTGGCAAGTCGCCCGCTGGGCAAGCCTGGAGCGACGCTCAAATCGCGGCGGCAATCGGCCTCGTCTGGCGCGACCGCGCCGACCGCTATTCAGAACTGCGTAGCGCCGGCGTGGCAGCGGCGCACAGCGGCGAGCGCCGCGTCGAGATGCACTACATCGGCGGTTAATCGATCTTTGGCGGCATGGGCATCCAGCCAGGCTGGTGTTGGACTGCCGTATAAACCGCTGCGCACAATCGACTGAACTGCCGATGAACACCACCCTGATCACGATGCTTGCCGCGGGCACCGAATCCGGCACTTCGATCGCCGCCCCCGGCCGGCCGCCGCTGCACTTTGCCGGCCTGCGCGCCGTGGTCGCGCGCACGGTGAACGGCCTCAACCAGTTGGGCATCGGGCGCAACGACCGCGTCGCGATCGTGCTCAACAACGGGCCCGAGATGGCGAGCTGTTTTTTGAGCGCCGCCTGCGGCGTCACCGCCGCGCCATTGAACCCGGCTTACCGCGCCGACGAGTTCGAGTTTTATCTCGCCGACCTGAATGCCCGGGCCTTGATCGTCGAACACAACAGCGTCTCGCCGGCGATCGATGTCGCGCACAAGCTCGGGGTCCAGATCATCGACCTGGTGGCGGGCGAGCAGGCCGGGGACTTTGTGCTCCGCGCGCGTGGTGGCCGCAGTTCGGCGCCGGCGGTCGACGGCGGCTTTGCGCAGCCCGGCGATATCTCGATGGTGCTGCACACCTCGGGCACCACTTCGCGGCCGAAGATCGTGCCGCTGAGCCAGGCCAACCTGTGCGTGTCGGCGCGCAATATCGCGCAGACGCTGGCTTTCACTGCCAACGACTGCGGCCTGAATATCATGCCGCTGTTTCACATCCACGGCCTGATTGCCGGCGTGCTGGCGCCACTCTCAGCCGGCTCGCAGGTTTTTTGCACCCCCGGCTTCAACGCGCTGAAGTTTTTTGCCTGGATGGATGAAGCGCGGCCGACCTGGTACACCGCGGTGCCGACGATGCACCAGGCGATCGTGTCGCGGGCGGCCAAGAACCGTGACGTGATCCTGCGCCACCCGCTGCGCTTCATGCGGTCGTCGTCGAGTTCGATGCCGCCACAGGTGATCCGCGAGCTCGAAGAAGTTTTTGGCGCACCGCTGATCGAAGCCTATGGCATGACCGAAGCCGCGCACCAGATGGCGTCCAACCCGCTGCCGCCACGCGCGCGCAAACCCGGCAGCGTGGGCCTCGCGGCGGGGCCGCAGATCTCGATCATGGGCGACGACGGCAGGCTGCTGCCGAGCGGTGGTGTTGGCGAAATCGTGATCCGCGGCGACAACGTCACCGCCGGCTACGAAAACAACCCGAAGGCGAATGCCGAAGGTTTTGCCGACGGCTGGTTTCGCACCGGCGACCAGGGTGTCATCGACAGCGAGGGGTATGTCAGCCTGACCGGCCGCCTGAAAGAAATCATCAATCGCGGAGGCGAAAAAATCAGCCCGCGCGAAGTCGACGAAATCCTGATGGACCACCCGGCGGTGGCGCAGGTCGTGTGTTTCGGCATGCCACACCCCAAGCTCGGCGAAGAGGTCGCCGCGGTGGTCGTGCTGCGCGAAGGCCACGCCGTCAATGAACGCGATTTGCAGAACTTCGTGAGCCAGCGCGCGGCTGACTTCAAGGTGCCGAAGAAGATTCTCTTCATGGCAGAGATCCCCAAAGGCGCGACCGGCAAGCTGCAACGCATCGGTCTCGCCGCCAAGCTCGGCCTCGTGGGATGAAGGTGCCATGAATGTGCCGATGAGGGTGCTGATGAACCGGCCGATGAAGATCGCGGTCGTCGGCGCCGGTGCGATCGGCGGCTACCTTGGCGCCAAGCTCAGCGTCGCCGGCCAGGACGTGACCTTCATCGCGCGCAACCGCAACTTGGCAGCGATCAACGCCAGCGGCTTCAAGCTGTTGCTCGAAGATGGCAGCGAGCACGTCGCGCGCAATGTCCGCGCGGTGCAACAAGGCGCGGAAGCCGGCGTGCAAGACGCCGTGTTGCTCGCCGTCAAGGCACACCAGGTGCGCGAGTTGCTGCCTCACCTGCAGGCGCTGATCGGGCCGCAGACGATGCTCGTCACGATGACCAATGGCGTGCCGTGGTGGTACTTCGACAAACTTGCCGGGCCCTTTGAAAACCGGCGGCTGGACAGCCTGGACCCCAGCGGCGATATCGCCGCGGCGATCAACCCGGACAACATCATTGGCAGCGTCGTCTATCCGGCCGCCGAACTGGTCGCGCCGGGCGTCGTCAAGGTCATCGAAGGCAACCGCTTCAGCTTGGGGGAGCTCGACGGCAGCCGCAGCGAGCGGGTGCAGGCGCTGTCCGGCGTGATGATGCAGGCAGGGTTCAAGAGCCCGGTGAGCCGCGACATCCGCAGCGAACTCTGGGTCAAGCTGTGGGGCAACCTGAGCTTCAACCCGCTGTCGGCCTTGACCCACGCGACGCTCGAAGACATCTGCAACTTTGCGCCGACACGCGCGCTGGCAGCCCAAATGATGGCCGAAGCGCAGGCCGTTGCCGAGCGCCTGGGCGTCGTCTTCAAGATCAGCCTCGATCAACGCATCAATGGCGCGCAAGCGATCGGCGCACACAAGACCTCGATGCTGCAAGACGTCGAACATGGCCGCGCGCTGGAGTTGCAGGCGCTGGTCGGCGCCGTGGTCGAACTCGGGGCGATCGTGGCTGTTGCCACGCCGACGATCAACACGATCTACGCCGTCACGCAGTTGCTCGAACAGACCCTCGCCGCCCAGCGCGGCCGGCTGGCAGTCATGCCGGTGTGATTTCGCGCGTTCCGGCATCGGCGCGCGCGATCCGCGATCAGGCTGGCCCGTTGCATTCGGCTTTCGGCAGCCAGTCTGCCACCGGCCCAGCCGGGATTGGGGTGGCCGGCGTAGAGCATAAGAATTCCATAAACGGAGCCGGCCACCTCAATCCCGGCTGCGCGGACAGACAAAGCATCAGGCCGCGCACGCAGCCAGCGC
>JANOKR010000028.1:0-3581 GCA_031419315.1 Betaproteobacteria bacterium | reverse complement strand
CCAGCGAGCCGCAGTACCGCGTCGCCGATATGGCCGTGCTGGGTTGGAGCGAGGCCGCGGTGTACGGTGCCGAGGTGTGGCAGCGATGACAATCAAGGGATCCCAGGAGACGCCCCAGCATGCCGACGCTCACGTCCAAGCTCAACCCCCGCAGCGAAGAATTCAAGCTCAGCAGCGCAGCAATGCGCGCGCTCGTCGATGACCTGAATGCCAGGCTGGCGCAGATCGCGCTCGGCGGCGGCGATGGCCCGCGCGCCAAACACCTGGCGCGCGGCAACCTGCTGCCACGCGACCGCGTCGAGATGCTGCTCGACCCCGACACGCCGTTTCTTGAACTCGCGCCGCTCGCCGCGCTGGACATGTACAACAACGACGCCCCCGGCGCCGGGGTCATCACCGGCATCGGGCGGGTCAGCGGCGTCGACTGCGTGATCGTCTGCAACGACGCCACTGTCAAGGGCGGCACCTACTACCCGATGACGGTGAAAAAACACCTGCGGGCGCAGGAAGTGGCGCGCGAAAACCGCCTGCCCTGCATCTACCTCGTCGATTCTGGCGGCGCGAACCTGCCGAACCAGGACGAGGTCTTCCCCGACCGCGAACATTTCGGCCGCATCTTCTACAACCAGGCGAATATGAGCGCGCAGGGCATCCCGCAGATCGCGGTGGTGATGGGCTCGTGCACGGCGGGTGGCGCCTATGTACCGGCGATGAGCGACGAGACCGTGATCGTCAAGAACCAGGGCACGATCTTTCTCGCCGGCCCGCCACTGCTCAAGGCCGCGGTGGGTGAAATCGTCAGCGCCGAAGACCTGGGTGGCGGCGACGTGCACACACGGCTGTCGGGTGTCGCCGACCACCTGGCCGACAACGATATGCACGCGCTGGCCATCGCACGTGCGTCGGTGGCCAATCTCAACTGGCAGAAAGACATGCAGTTGCGCCTGACCGAACCGCGCGCGCCGCTGTTCGATGCCGCCGAGCTGCACGGCGTCATTCCCACCGACGCGCGCAAGCCTTTTGACGTGCGCGAGATCATCGCGCGCATCGTTGATGCGTCGGAATTCGACGAGTTCAAGGCGCGTTACGGCGCCACGCTGGTGACCGGGTTCGCGCACATCGAAGGCATGCCGGTGGGCATCGTCGCCAACAACGGCGTGCTCTTCAGCGAGTCGGCGATGAAGGGCGCGCACTTCATCGAACTTTGCTGCCAGCGCCGGGTGCCGCTGATCTTCTTGCAGAACATCACCGGCTTCATGGTCGGGCGCAAGTACGAGGCCGAAGGCATCGCCAAACATGGCGCCAAGATGGTCACCGCGGTGGCCACCGCGACGGTGCCGAAATTCACGCTGATCATCGGCGGCAGTTTTGGCGCCGGCAACTACGGCATGTGCGGCCGCGCCTATTCGCCGCGTTTCCTTTGGATGTGGCCGAACGCGCGCATCTCGGTGATGGGCGGCGAGCAGGCAGCCGCGGTGCTGGCGACCGTGCGCCGGGACGGCATCGAGGCCAAGGGCGGGGCCTGGTCGGCCGAACAGGAGGTGGCTTTCAAGCAGCCGATCCTCGACCAGTTTGCGCACCAGGCGCATCCGTACTACGCCAGCGCCAGGCTCTGGGACGACGGTGTCATCGACCCTGCCGATACGCGCCGCGTGCTGGCGCTGGCAATCAGCGCGAGCCTGAATGCACCGATCCCGCAGAGCCCGAAGTTTGGTATTTTCCGGATGTAATGTAAGATGTGTGCATAGTAGAGACCTTATACACATCATGCGCACCAATATCGACATCGACGACGAGCTCATGGTCAAGGCCATGAAGGCGGGCCCGTACAAGACCAAGAAGGATGCCGTCGAGGCGGGCTTGAAACTCCTCGCGCGGCAGGCGGCATACCGCGAGATCGTCAAGTGGCGTGGCAAGTTGAAGTGGGAGGGCGACGAGTCGATCGACTGGACCGCGGCGCCCGCAACCGAAGCGGCACCCACCCCAGCGGTGGCCGTCGCCGAACCGAGCCCGCGCTACCGCGCCGCAGCTGCCAAAGCTGCCGCACCCGCCGCGCCCGCCGCCAGGAAGCGCCGTGCTGGTCGTTGACAGCAGTGTCTGGATCGACTTTTTCAACGCTGCCGACGAGCCTGCGGCCGAGCTGCTCGAGCATCTGCTTGACCGGGGTGAAGTACGCATCGTGGTGCCCGACCTGGTGCTCTTCGAAGTGCTGCGCGGCTTCCGCCACGAGGCCGACCACCGCCAGGCGCGCCAGTTGATGGAGGCCTTGAGCATCGAAGACACCACCAGCCACGCGCTGGCGGTCATCGCCGCGGGCCACTACCGCAGCCTGCGTGCGCAGGGCATCACGGTGCGCAGCGCGATCGACGTGCTGATCGCCACCTTCTGCATCGAAAACGACTACGCGCTGTTGCACCGCGACCGCGACTACGCACACTTCGAAGATCGGCGCGGTTTGCGCAGTTGGCGCCAATGAACAACGACAGCATCTACAGCACGCCCGACCTCGAACTGCTGCGCGATCAGGTGCAGCGCTTCGTGGCCCGCGAGGTCGAACCGCACGCGCCGGCCTGGGAAGCCGCCGGCTGCGTGCCGCGCGAGGTGCTGCGCAAAATGGGCGCGGCCGGCATGCTGGGCCTGGTCTACGCGCCTGAACATGGCGGCGCTGGCGCCGATGCGCTGACAAATCTGGTCTTCGCCGAAGCCTTGAGCCAGAGCACCTTTGGCGGCTTCATCGTCACCGTGCTCGTCCACACCGACATGGCCAGCCCGCACCTGCACCATGCCGGCACCGCGGCGCAGCTAACCCGATGGATGCCTGGCATCACCAGCGGGCGGACGATCACCGCAGTCGGCATCACCGAGCCCGGCGCGGGGTCGGACGTCGCCGGGCTGCGCACGACGGCACGCCGCGTTCACGACGCTGCAGGTGGCGGTGCGGCTGGCGGCGGAGATGACGGCTGGGTGCTCAACGGCAACAAGCTTTTCATCACCAACGGCGTCCATGCCGACTTGTATTTCATCGCCGCGCGCACCGGCAGCGGCCGCCATGCGATATCGATCTTTGCGGTCGAAAAGGGCACGCCCGGTTTCAGCGTCGGACGCCAGCTCGACAAGACCGGCTGGCGTTGCTCAGACACCGCCGAGCTGCATTTCGACAACTGCCGCATTCCGGCCGACCACTTGCTCGGCGAAGAAGGGCGCGGCTTTCAGGCGGTGATGAAAAATTTCCAGACCGAACGCATCGCGCTGGGCGCGATGGCGGTCGGCCATTGCACCCAGGCGCTGCGGCTGGCGCTCGAGCATGTGCGCGGTCGCGAAGCCTTTGGCGGCGTGTTGTGGGACAAACAAGCGGTGCGCCAGCGCATTGCGATGCTCGACGCCAAGACCCGCGCCGCGCGGCAATATCTCTACCACTGCGCCTGGCGGGTGACGCAGGGTCACGATGTCGTGCAGGACGTATCGCTGCTCAAGGCGCTGACTGGCGAGCTCGTCAACGAGGTCACGCAGGGCTGCCAGCAACTGCATGGCGGCATGGGCTACATGCTCGGCACGCCGATCGAACGCCTCTGGCGCGACGC